>CAYZHX010000018.1:0-39811 GCA_964476905.1 uncultured Terriglobales bacterium | reverse complement strand
CAGCCGGCGGACGTCAATTCACGATGTATGTATGTTCAAACTCCAAGCGTCCGTCATCCTGAAGCGCTTCTTTTGCGCGAAGGATCTCCCGCGATCTGTCGAACTGAATTGCCGTTTGCGTGGTCCCTCCAAGAGCACCTCAAGCTGCTGGGCCGAAAAGCCTCCCGACTGCATGTAAGTCGCAAGCACCGCCGGAGATCCTTCGCGCAAAAGAAGCGCTTCAGGATGAAAGGTTTTCACACGGTTGAAATTCCCCAAACTACACAGTTTGCGAACATCATGAACGCTGCTGTTTGCCATATTCTGACGACTGCTGACAAATAACCCTCGCCGTCACCATCACACCGCCAGCTCAAGTTCGCGCGATAAGAACGCCATGATCTCCGACGGTCGATCGAAAGTTCCGAGCTCCTGCCGGAAGGATTCATTCATCAACCGTCTTGCCAGCTTTGCCAGCACCTGCATATGGCTGTTATTCGCATCCGACTCGCGCACGGCGAGCAGTATCACGATGTTCACTGGCTTGCCATCGAGCGCAGCCCATTCTACCGGCTTGCTGAGTTTCAAAACGGCAACTGAGTTTGCGTTAATCGCATCGCTGCGACAGTGCGGGATCGCGAAGCCATGGCCCAAACCTGTGGAGTAGGCACTTTCACGCTGCCAGACAATTTCTTCCAGGCGATCTGGATCCCGCGTGCGGCCGGCCATGTATAAGGCATCGACCAGCTCACGAATCGATTCTTCTTTCGTTTCGCTGTCGGAGCCAACGATGACGAGGTCAGTCGAGAGCAGCGGCTGCTCCACCACTTGGGACTGCGCCTCCGCCAGCAAGATCTCGACCTCCTTAACCTGCGCCGCACTGGTCATGCGATCGAGAATGAGCCGGCATTCGGCAGCCGAGAGTTCAGCAATCTTTTGCTTCAATATGGGAATCTGCGGCGAGGCGGCGCTGATCTCGTCGAGCCCCAATCCGATCAGGATCGGCAGGTTCGCAGGATCGCCTGCCATTTCGCCGCACATTCCAACCCATTTGCCGTGTTCGTGAACTCCATCCACGATGTGCCGCAAAAACCGGAGGAAGCTGGGATGATGGACGCGAGAAAGCCCGGCAACCTTCGCATTATCGCGATCGACCGCCAGGAAGTACTGGTTCAGATCGTTGGTTCCGATGCTGAAGAAGTCCAGTTCGGCGCAGAGCTGGTCGAGAATGAATGCGATCGAGGGTACCTCGATCATGATTCCCACGAGGATGTTCCGATCGAAAGAGATTCCCGATTCGGTCAGATCCTGTTTCAACTCGGCTACCTGCGCCTTGAGCCAAAGCACTTCCTCTATGGTCGATACCATCGGCGCCATGATCTGGATGCGTCCGAAAGCAGACGCTCGCAACAGCGCACGGAGCTGTGCACGAAAGAGATCGCGGTGCTCCTGGTAGATGCGCATTCCGCGAAATCCCAAATACGGATTCGATTCGGGTGGGAGATTCAGGTGTGGAACAGGCTTGTCGCCGCCGATGTCGATAGTTCGGATGATGACCGGCCGTTGGCCTGCCGATCGCGCAACTTCGCGGTAGATCGAGAATTGCTCTTCTTCGCTCGGCGCTTTATCTCTTCCGATGAAGAGCATCTCCGTGCGGAAGAGTCCGACCGACTCGGCGCCATTCGCGAATGCCACGATTGCTTCTTCTCCAGACGAGACATTTGCAGACACTTCGAGCCGCTGGCCGTCGCGCGTAGCTGCCTGTCCATAGCCCTCGCGCAGCAGTGCGCTTTGGCGCGCCTTTTGCACGCGGCATTCACGATCGTAAAAACGCTGGATGGCAGCCGTTCCGTTGGGAATCACTAAGCCGCGATTGGCGTCCACAACGACGTCGTGCTCCTGGGAAAAGAGCACTGGAGCGTCTTTCACGCCTACGACAGTGGGGATCCCCAGAGAGCGAGCAAGAATCACCGTATGCGAAGTGGTTCCGGCGTATTCCAACACGATGCCTTGGAGCCAGCGAGACTCGAAGCTCAGCAAGTGCTGCGGTGCCAGAGTCTCGGCCACGAGCACGCTGGGCTCGCTCAATTGCAGGATGGGAGTTGTGAAGCGCGAACCGTACAGCTCTTCCAGAACGCGCAGGCAAATCTCCTGAATATCTACGGCGCGATCGCGAATATACGCACTCGCGGATTGCTGCAGGGTGGCGATGAAGTGCTGCGCGGCTTCGATGAGAGCTTGGCCGGCCGACCGTCCGTCAGAGATCAGTTGGCTGACCTTATCGGAAAGCGAAACATCATCGAGAATGGCGAGGTGGGCCTTGAGCACGCCGGCCTCCGCCGACGAAATCGATCGCGAGAGCATCGTTTTGATGCGTTCGCGAACCGCAGCCAGCGCTCGCTCAATTTTGCGCTCCTCCCGCTTTGGGTCTTCGGCACGTTCATCTTCCAATGCGTCGGGAAGACGCATGCCGCCGATGACAACGGCTTTGCCTTTTCCTATCCCGGCGCTTACGGGTACCCCGCAGTGATACGAAATGGCAATGTGCGCGAGTGCTCTTGGCAGAGCTATCGGTTGGCGGCTCTCGTTGGAGGCGCTCAGAGGCTGATCGCTGAGAGGAAGATTCTGGTCGATGTATCCGCGCAGAGCCGCGCGCGCAGCTTCTTCATCTGCTCCGACGATGCGAACCGAGCATTCATCGCCACTGCGAACGTCGGCAGAGATGATTGCCAGCGTGCTTTTGAGATTGGCGCCGGCGCCAGTTCTTAAATTTATGAGGGAGAGTTCCGAAGCAAGTCCGCTTGCAAATTCCGCCAACTGGCTTGCCGGCCGGGCATGGAGTCCATTCGGCAGCGGACAAACGAACTTGAACTCCACCGGATTACAGACTCCCTGACTCATGGACTAGCCTTGAATTCTTTTAAAGACACCAATGGGGTCTTTAATGGCGTCCTGCACCGGAACACGAATGACCTTGATTTGATCAAAGCGTTCGCGGTTTTCGATCTCGATATCGACAGCAAAGATTGCGACCTGCGCCTGGCGAATGTCGCTCTCCTTCAATTCGTTCTCGATTCCCATGGCGCCCTGGGTCTCGACTTTGATCTGGTGTCCGAGCGTTTTCGCGGTCTTCTCGAGCTGCTCGGCCGCCATGTAGGTGTGCGCGATCCCAGTCGGACACGCGGTTACAGCAACGATCTTCATACTTTGGCCCTTTTCGAGTTTTCCCGACAGCTCCCGACTCGTCCCCAAAATGGGAAGAGCCGAACTCCTGCCCTGAGCGATTTGCATTCATTCAGCCTCGAGACCGAAGCTGCGCAAACGCAAGCCCTACTGAGTCTCTGTTCTGCTGATGGTAAGCCCTGCCGCCGGTTCTCAAGGAAGAGCCGGCATCCACCCGCCGGGGCCATGAAAGCTGGCGGGTGGACGACAGCAGGTGTCCCGCCGCGCTAGAACTCCGCGCGCAACGAGAGCTGAAGGTTGCGTTCGCTGCCTTTGGTCAGCACTTGTCCGAAACTCTTGCTTGTAGGATCGAGCTGTAGTCCGCCACCGCTGGTACCACCCCAGTTCGGGTGATTCCAAACGTTGAAAGCCTCAGCACGGAATTGGAAGTTGACCCGCTCGTTCACGGCAAACTTCTTGAACAGGCCCATATTCCAATTCTGGAATCCAGGCTGATAGATCACGTCGCGAACCTGCTGGGTAACGAAGGTTCCAGCGGCGGGAGCAGTAAAGTCGGAAGCGCAGCAAATCCATTGGCCGGTTGATCCAAATGAATGGGGCGTACTCAGCTTGCCATCCCACGAAAAGTACTGCCCATTCACTCCGCAGCCGAAGTTTGAATCGAGTCCCACACCAGCGTAGTCCTTGGATTGGGCAGCGCTGCACGGCGTTCCGCTCTGGAACTGCGTAATGCCGCTGAGCTGCCATCCACCGAGAATTTTCCCAGCAAAGCTGGACTGATTCCGGAAGAAAGGTAACTCGTATAGGTAGTTGATCATGACGATGTGGCGGGTATCGAACTCCGACGGGCCCCACATCATGCTGGTGTTGTAGGTATCGGGAACGACATCGCGCTGGTTCGAGCCGTCGTCCATGCTCTTGGACAGCGTGTAGGACACGCCGAACATGAGTCCGTTCACGAAACGGCGGCTGAGGCTCGCCTGCAAGGAGTTGTACCTAGAGCTGGCGACGTTATCAGTCTCGCGGATGGATCCGAAGCCCTTGTAGGGTCTGAGTGCATCGATATTCTTGACAGTAGGGTTGGCCGCAATTGTGGCCGTCGTAGGCTGGTTGATATTCGCTTCGCGCTGCAAGTGCAATCCGCGACGACCAACATACCCGACGTTTGCAATTAGGTTCCACGGTAACTCGCGCTGGAAAGAGGCGTTCCAGTTCCAGGCTTCGGGATTCCGGAAATCCTTACTTTGAGTTGTAACAACAAGCGGAATGGCTGAGGCCGAGCTTGGCCCAAGAGCGTCCACGTTACCGTTGGTCAAGCTGGCCATCGGCTGGAATGGTGGATTGCCTCCCAGGAAGATTGAGTCGCTGACACCCAGACGCGTGTAGAAACGGCCAGCTCCAGCTCGTAAGACAGTCTTGTTGTTCAACTGGTAAGCAGCGCCTAAACGTGGCTGAATGTCATTCCATTGAATGTCCGAGTAGTGATCCGGCACTCCGCGGAACAAGAAATTCCATTGACTTGTATTGGCTTCAGGAATGTGGTTTTTCGCGTTAGACGGGAATCCGCTGCCGGGAATGACCATTCCATTGTAGAGCTGCTGCAGTGTTGGCGAACCGAGGATCAAGCCAGTAGTGGGATCTACTGTCACCGCCAGCGACGGATTGTAGAACTCGGGATCGAAGACCGCTTGATTGCCCCACCAGGTGTGATACGGAACTATTACTGAATACCGAAAGCCCGGCGTAAGAGTCAGGTTCTGACTCACTTTCCATGTATCCTGTGCGAAAGCCTCCCACATGCTGCCGCGGAAGACGGTGTAGGCGCGGTGACCAATTTCCGAATAGCGATCAAACAGGCCGAGAGCAGCATTTGCGGCCGCCACTCCTGTTCCACCTGCACGGCTATCCACGAACTGGAATTGACCATTTTGGTTGTTGGTGCAAGTCGAGCAAGCCGATACGTTGATCTCGTCATTGTCGTTCTCACCCGAGTACTCGTATAAGCCGCCGAATTTCCAAGTATGGTTTCCTTTTACCCAGGTAAAGCTATCGGAAAGATCACCAACCGGGCCTGCGGAGTGTGACGGATACGGTCCCCCGTTGAGGGTCGAAAACTTCGACATGTTGACGCTGGGAATGCGAGTTGGCAGCAATTTCGCATCGGTAAAAATGTAGTTATAGTTAGCGCCATAGAGTCCGGGACCTTGGGCTGCACCTTTAGTGCGATCCAGGTAGTTCGGGGCGTCGATCGGGATGTGAACGATATCCTGACTATAGGACAATAAGACTTCATTGACTTTGGTAGGGCTGATTGTCCAAGTGTGGTTCAGCGAGTAAGTGTAATTGGGTCGATCAAAGAACTTTGGCGTCTCGTTCGTGCCACCGTCCAATGGCTGGTACTCAAACCATGCGTAATTGAAACGATGGAAGCTGAGATGCTGTTTCTCATTGACGTTCCAGTCGAGCGAGAGGGTGTCTTTGCGCTGATTCTGAGGGTGCTTTGCGAAGAAAGTCCAGTTGTTGTTACCAATCGGTGTCGTGAGATTCGGCACTGGCCAAGTGTTCAAAATGCCAAGGCCATTCTTGCTGACACGCGCCGCTGGAATTACGTTCGCGCAAGTAGCAGCACCGGTACAGGCGGGGCTGTAGTTCGGGTCGGTGGGATTCGACGAGGCCACAAACTGCGTACCCGTAGTCGGATCTTTAATGATTCCCGTAGTGGCGGTGTACCCAAAAATGGGATTTGTTAGCAGCTCTCTGAAATCGCCCTGACGCATCGCAAGCGTGGGCACGGTTTCCGAATTCGTATCGGTGAAGACGCGTCTTACCCACTCCTGTCCCCAGAAGAAAAAGAGCTTGTCTTTGTTGCTGTTGAAGTGGTTCGGGATATAAAGCGGGCCACCGAGATTGTATCCGAACTGGTTGTAGTGATCCGGAGCGGTGAATTGCGTGAGTGGGTTCTGGTTACGTGACCAGGAGTTCGCGTTAAAGATCGTGTTGCGGACGTATTCGAAGGCGGAGCCATGAAACGCCTGCGTGCCGCTTTTGCTAACGATGCGAATCTGTCCGCCAGATGAACGGCCATATTCTGCTGCATAGTCGGCCGTGAGGACCTGAATTTCCTGTACTGAGTCCACGTCAGGCTGGCCGAGAATGGCGCCATTGGAGCGCGTGCGCATAGCGGGAGCGCCGTCGTAGGTGACCAAGCTCTCAGGGGTGCGAGCGCCGTTAATGTTGGTCGAAAGACCTCCGACACCGATCGAGAGGCCAACGATGTTGGTGCCCCGGACACCCGGAACCAGGTTCGCCATAAAAATCGGGTTCCGACCGTTAAGTTCGAGAGAGTCAATCTGCTCACGGTTGACGAGTTTCTGCACCGACGCTGACTCGGTCTGTAGTTGTACAGCCGATGCTGAAACTTCGACCGTTTGCGTGGTTGCGCCAACCGACAGCGTTGCGTCGACTACCAGGTTGCTGGCGGGATCGAGTTTGTTGTCGGCGCTCTGAAATTTCTGGAAGCCGGTGGCTTCGGCGGTCACCGTGTATAGACCGGGCGGAACGTTGGTAACCGTGTAATAGCCAGATTCGTTGGTGACGGTCGAACGTTGCAGGCCACTCTTGTTTGCAACTGTGACCTT
The DNA here is from genome assembly GCA_964476905.1 of uncultured Terriglobales bacterium. GTDB lineage: Bacteria > Acidobacteriota > Terriglobia > Terriglobales > Acidobacteriaceae > Gp1-AA112. The sequence goes on along the minus strand of CAYZHX010000018.1, from coordinate 33,011 downwards.
CGCGTTCGGAATGGTCGCGCCCGACGGATCTTTTATGAATCCAGAGATTCTTCCCAGGTCAGACTGCGCGAAAGTGAGCAGACTGAAGAATGTTAATGACCCGACGCACAGGACGAAGCGCAGGAAACGACGCACGTGAATTGACATATTCGCACCCTCTCTCAGTTGGGCAAATTCCGATATGAGACTCCGGAAGACAGCTTGCTTCCGGCATATACGACCCGATCGTGCGCACACGACGCGTTTCGGGTTCTACATTCGCTTTCGGTTGGGAAGTATCGCCGAGCAGCCGGCAGGGATGAAATAGGAGACAACGCACATTTGTTGGACAAACGTAACAATTCTTAACTTCGGCATATCCGAAGACAACATGTCAAGACTCCGCTCAAGCAGAAACTAAGAACCTGAACGCGGATTGCGAATCCCTCCGGCTACTCCGATTTCTTCCACAAGCACGCTACACGCGTAGGATTAAACGTTTATGAAAGCCGACTACCTGAAGAACGCCTCGGTTGAAACCAAGCTCATTCACAGCGATCGCGATCTGAATGCCACGTCTGCCGTAGCCCCGCCCATTTTTCAAACGGCAACTTTTCGTGGCGATTCAGCGCAGGATTTTGCCGATCGCGCCAGCCGTCCTCGTCATCCGGAGTTCTACACACGGTATGGGAATCCCACGCTCAGCCAGGTGGAGAGCGTTCTTGCTGACCTGGAAGGAGCCGAATCGGCATTGGTGACCGGCTCAGGAATGGCCGCCGTAAGTGCGACAGTACTCGCGATTGTGAGCCAGGGCGACCACGTAGTTGCGCAGAAGAATCACTACGGCGGCACGCTCAACCTGCTCAACAGCTTTTTGCCACGTTTCGGGGTAGAGGTCACGCAAGTCGATCAGACTGACACTGCAGCATTCGAGAAAGCGGTGCGTCCGAACACCAAACTGATACTGATCGAAACTCCGAGCAATCCGCTGATGACTCTGACCGACATCGGAGCCGTAGCCAAGCTCGCGCGCTCACGCGGGATTACCACATTGATAGATAACACCTTCGCCACTCCCATCAACCAGCGGCCGCTCGATCTCGGCATTGATCTGAGCTTTCACAGTGCGACGAAGTACTTCGGAGGCCACTCCGACCTCATTGCCGGAGCCGTAATGGGAAGCTCTGAATGGATCATGAAAATCTGGAACGCCCACGTGATCCTCGGCGCTGCATTGGGTCCATTCGACGCCTGGCTGGTGCTGCGCGGACTGCGCACGCTCTCGCTACGTGTTCGGCAGCACAACGAGAACGCGCTGGCCCTGGCAGAGTTCCTGAAAAGCCACAAGGCAGTGAAGATCGTGCACTATCCCGGGCTGAAGAGTCACCCGCACCACGAACTTGCGCGAAAGCAGATGTCCGGCTTTGGAGGAATGCTTACCTTCGAGGTCAACGGCGGATATGAAACCGCAGACCGCTTCCTGAGCCGCATTCGCCTCGCCTCGCGCGCCGCCAGCCTTGGCGGAGTCGAGACATTGGCGGTTCATCCAGCTTCGAACTTCCTCCATTACATGACCTTGGAGCAAGCGGCAAAGATCGGCATAGCTCCGGGACTGCTCCGCATTTCTGTGGGACTAGAGGGAAAGGAGGACCTGATTGCTGACTTCGATCAGGCTCTCGCCGTCTGATTTCATTCCGATGCCTGCTTTTGGCGGAGCAATCCCTATCGACTACTTTGCTCAATAGGTAAAGAGCCTCGCGATTAAGCGAAGCATCGACCAAAGTGCAAGGGTCTAAAGATCGCTGCTCGAATCGATGGTTCGTTGGAAAAATACGGATTCCTCACCGCGACAACAGCGGTTCGGAATGACCAGCCGAAGCCGGTGACCGCCGTGGCCTCCGTGTTCACTCGTTCATTGATGCCGCTGCCACCTAGGACAAATGCATCTAAGTTGTTGCATGCGCACGACCGATCAGAGCACTGCTGCCGAATCGCTGAGTCTCACGGAAGTACTGGAACAGGTTGTCAACGAAACCGGCAATCGTCCTCTTTCTACTTATCGCATTCAATTCCACAACGGATTCGGACTGCAGCAGGCGCGCGAGCTTGCCGACTATCTTCACGATCTCGGTGTATCGCATCTGTACGCGTCACCGTTGCTCGAAGCGCGGCCGGGGAGCGTGCACGGTTACGACATCATCAACCACGATCGCCTGAATCCCGAAATTGGAAATGAAGAAGACCTGCGCGCTCTGGTAACTGACCTCAACGCCCGCGGCATATCCATCGTCCTCGACATCGTCCCCAATCACATGGGTGTGAGTACCGCAACGCCATGGTGGCGCGATGTGCTCCAGCACGGACGAGCCTCCGAGTACAGCGAATTTTTCGATATCGATTGGAATCCACTAAAGCCCGAGCTGCACAACAAGCTGCTGCTTCCCGTTTTGGGCGATCAGTATGGTGAAGAACTCGAACACGGAAAGCTGCAGATTCAGGAGAAGGAAGGTGAGCTCGTGGTCCAATACTACGATCACGATTTCCCTCTCGATCCGCAAACGCTGCCGCTGATTTTCGAAGCGCTTGGACCTTTACCGGAATCGGATTCGACCGGCGATCTTGCTCGATTCCGCGAACTGCTCGAACGTCTGCGCTCGTTGCCACAGCACAGCACCACAGATCCAATGCAGGCGCAGGAGCGCAGTCGGATATGGAACCAGATTCGTCCCGAGTGGCAAAACCTGCTGCAGACATCGGCGCCAGTTAAGGAACTGCTACAACGCGCGCTGAAGCACGTCAATGGACACGCGGAGGACCCGCATAGCTTCGACCTTTTACACCTGCTTCTCGATCTTCAGGTGTACCGCCTCGCGCACTGGAGAGTTTCGGGCGAAGAGATCAACTACCGGCGGTTCTTCGATATCAACGACCTAGTCGGCCTGCGCATGGAGAATCCACGAGTCTTCGCGGCGACACATCGCATGCTGCGCCGAATGCTTGCTGAACGAATGATTACCGGTGTACGCATCGATCACTGCGACGGCATGCTGAATCCTCGGCAGTATCTCATCCGCCTGCAGTTGCTCTATGCTGCTGCGCGGGTAAATGGCCCGGAGCCAGCTGTGCCGCTTGCGGAAAATGGCATTTCCCTTGAAATCCAGCAGGTCTTCTCCCAGAACGATTGGATGTACCGCAAGCATCCTTTATATGCGGTCGTCGAAAAGATTCTCGAAGCCGGAGAGGAGTTACCGGACGAATGGCCGGTCGACGGCACAAGCGGCTACGACTTCACCAATCAGGTCAACGGGCTCTTCATCGATCAGAACAACGAACGCGCGTTTGACCGCATTTACCTCCGTTTCGTTGGTCAGGTCGCGGATGTAGAGACACTTATCTATCAGAGCAAGAAGCTCATCATGCACAACGCGCTCTCGAGCGAAGTGAACGTGCTCACGCATCTGCTTGGGGAGATTTCTTCAAGCGATCGGCGCGCCAGAGACTTTACGTTGAAAACGTTGCGCGACAGCATCCGCGAGACTATCGCATGCTTCCCCGTGTATCGCACTTACATTGACGAGCGCGGCGAGTACACGGCGCGCGACAAGGAATACATCGAGTTTGCGATTCGAAAAGCGAAGCGGCTGAATGCAGGAATGTCGGACCGCGTCTTCGATTTCCTGCGCGACACTCTCGAGCTCAAGGGCGGACGGCTTGATGAGATGATGTACCGCCGAAAGCTGTATTTCGCCCTAAAATTTCAACAACTCACCGGACCGGTGATGGCCAAGGGCCTGGAAGATACGGTCTGCTACGTTTACAACCGCTTTGTCTCCGTCAATGAAGTAGGTAGTTCGCCCAAGCATTTTGGCATAAGTCCCGCCGAGTTCCACGCTGCCAATGTAAAGCGGGCCGAGCGATGGCCGTCTTCGATGTTGGCGACGTCCACCCACGACACCAAGCGCAGCGAAGATGTTCGCGCGCGCTTGAACGTCCTTTCCGAGATGCCGAAGCTATGGTCGGCATTCGTAATGCGCGCGCGCCGGTTGAATCGCAATAAGAAAATTACTATCTCCGATGGCCGCGTGATTCCCGATGCAAACGAAGAGTATCTCCTTTACCAAACAGTTGCTGGGATCTGGCCGTGGACCGGAGCGTCAGACGATCGACAGCACCTGATTGCCCGTGTCCAGGAGTACATGACCAAGGCTGTGCATGAAGCTAAGGTTAACCTGAGCTGGATTAATCAGGATCCAGAGTACGTCGAGGCGCTGCGCAATTTCATCGCCCGAATCCTCGATGAGCATGCGCGGACGAATAGCTTTTCGAGCCTGCTCGAGGAATTTCTTAAACCAGTTTCCTATTTTGGGATGATAAATTCACTTGCACAGACTACGCTGAAGATGACCTGCCCCGGTAATCCCGATATTTATCAGGGAACTGAGCTGTGGGACTTCAGCCTGGTTGATCCGGATAACCGGCGCCCTGTCGATTTTGATATTCGCAAGAAAACGCTTTCGGAGTTGCGCACGCACCTCGAACCAGCGACGCTCGTTTGCGAACTTCTCGAAAATTACGAGGATGGTCGCATTAAGATGTGGATCACAATGCGCGCGCTGGAGCTTCGCCGAGAGTATCCGTCGGTGTTCCAAAAAGGAACTTACGTACCATTGGAAGGTTCGGAGAAGAATCAGCATCTCTGCGCATTCGCCCGTATACATGAGGAGGATGGACGAGCGGAGGCCGCGATTGTCGCGGTCCCCCGTCTTGCGTACACGTTAATGGGAGGAAAAGCTGAACTTCCAATCGGCGATATTTGGGGAGACGCCACGATCGCTCTCCCAGAAGGCCCTTCCGGCGAGTTGCGGAACGTGCTGACTGACAAGAAAGTAGCGACGACAGATCGCAAGTTGGCGTGCCGCGAAATCTTCGAGAAGCTGCCAGTCGCAATTTTGGTTGCGAGCTAGGGCCTACCCAAACCGCTACGGGTTTGCGAAGCTCTCAAAGACTGTCGTCCTGAAGCGCTTCTTTTGCGCGAAGGATCTCCCGAAATGTTTCAATTCAAACGCATGCGAAAGGCACCTTGCAATAGCGTTAGGGTTCTAATAGTTGAGCCGCGTCAGCAGCAACTTAGCCCGACAAAATCGCCGGAGATCCTTCGCGCGAAAGACGCGCTTCAGGATCGACAAGTTTTAGAGTATTGCGACTCCTACTCTGAGTACATTGCGCGTCTACTCCATCCCGCCACGCTCATGTGGTGTGTGATGCGGAAGCGCCTCCGGCATCTCCGATACATTCCACGCCCAGGCGGCAAGGAGTGCTGCGCCTTCGTTGATCTCGTCAGGAATCACTTTGTCGAAGGTATCGGTCTGGCTGTGATGCGCCTCGCGATAATGCGCAGGCTTTTGCACACAGAAGTATCCCGGCACGCCCTTGTTGATGAACTCCACATGGTCGGAGGAACCGAAGTAGCGCGTGCTGAGCGGCTCAAGATCGAACACCTCCTGCAGCGGACGATAAATTTCTTCCATCAACGATGCGGTTTCGTACTCGTCTTCAAGGGCGATACTGAACACCTTGCCCGTACCGGTGTCATGAATAAGCACAGCATCCATTTTAGGAATTTCCGCTTCGTGGTTCTTCACGAACAAATCCGCGCCCACACCGCCTTGCTCCTCTCCAGTGAAGAGAATGAACGTAATAGTCCGCTTCGGCTTCCAACCGAGTGAGTGCAAAGTACGAGCCGCCTCAAGCACCGCCATTGATCCGGTGCCGTTGTCGAGCGCTCCCTGGCCCAGGTCCCATGAATCGAGATGGCCGCCGATAATAACGCGCTCATCCGGATGCTCACTGCCTTTGATTTCCGCCACCGTAATCGAAACCTTGGCGGGTGCAGGGCTGAATGTTCCCGTCAGATTCACTTTCACCGAGACCGAGCCAGCCTGCACCAACCGATACAGCAGGCTGTAGTCTTCATGGGTAAGGAACGCGATTGGAAGCTGCGAGGCTTCATACCGGCTGAAGCTTCCCATATTGAAAAGAGAATCTGTCTTGCCGCTGTCCATTAACACAACGGCGGCGCCTTGATCGGCAGCCGCTTTCATCAATTGCTGACGCTCGCGGAAACGTGCTCGATTGGCGGTTTGGGCAATACCGTGGCTGGGGGGAATCACCGCATCATAGGCGTTGTTCGGAACGTCAGATTCTAACGGCAATTCGGACGGCTTTCGAGTAAGCAGAATCGCGCCTTTGAGCTTGCCTTTGTATCTATCGAGTTCCTTAGGATCATCAAGATTCAGGAAGATAACAGTTCCTGAAATGGGCCCTTCGGTCGCCTTACTCCAGCCGACGGAGCGAATCTGAATCGATTTCTGAATCGGAGCGGTGATCTCCGCACTGTCCTGTCCACGCGTCCATGAGTGCGGGATTTCGGTGGTCTCGAGATGAGCGTCCACGCCGTAGTCTTTAAAACGCTGTAGCGTCCATTCACTGGCACGGGTCATCTGGGGCGATCCGGTGAGCCGCGCGCCGATTTGTGTGGTCAGATACTCGAGATTCTTCACAAGCTCGGAGTGTGCCTTCACCTCGTCGTCGATCTTCTGATCGGCTTGCTCCATCGCTGAGCGGTAGCTGCGCTTGTCTTCGTCACTGCGGCTCGACGAGGCATCGCTCTGAGCGCGCGAGCTGCGAACGAGAGTTGCGGGAACAATTGTGAAAATTAGAAAAAGGGAAAAGAATGTTACACGCGGGCGGAAAAGGTTCAATTAATGCTCCGAAGCTTGGAAATCTATCGTCCAGCGAGGACTGATTAGGGTACCAGACCGAAGCTCGGTCGGAGGCTCTGTGCAAAGTTGAGAAGCCCTTACGCCGTAGAAAACATCTGTGGAGGAGCGAAATGCGCGATTCGCGGGCGGCCGATGCTGCCGCCTCGACTGAATCCTTCTTTTTCATCAACCGGGAGCATTCATGGACTCACGATTCATAGCCTTTCTCGGAATTGCGGCTCTGCTCACGATTATTCCTGGGGCAGACACGGCATTGGTCACGAAGAACGCGATTGCTCGCGGCCGTACGGCGGCATTCTTCACCACGTTCGGTATCTGCCTCGGTTGTCTGTGCCATGCTACGGCTTCGGCACTCGGACTCTCCGTGGTGCTGCGCGAGTCTGCACGTTTGTTCGAGTGGGTGAAGCTGGCGGGAGCAGCGTATCTCGTTTACATCGGAGTGCGCGCACTCTGGTCGAGCCGAGCGGCAGGGGACTCTACTGTCGTTTCAAATGCAATGGGCCCGATCAATGCTCGCGCAGGTCTATTGCGCAGCTTCAGCGAAGGACTCTTCACCAATCTGCTGAATCCAAAAGTCGCGATCTTCTATCTCACATTCCTGCCGCAGTTTATTGCTCCCGGCGAGCCTGTGTTGCGGAAGTCACTATTACTGGCGACCATCCATGTGCTGATGGGCCTTGCATGGCTCTGCAGCTACGCCACTCTTCTGGACCAAATGAGCGCCGTGCTAACGCGACCTTCAGTGAGACGCAGGCTCGAAGGCTTCAGTGGGGCGGTTCTGATCGCGTTTGGATTGAGATTAGCAATGGAACATCGATAACGTTGGCTGATGTTTACTGTTCTCCTTACTGGCGCAGCGGGATTCATCGGCAGGACAGTGCACCGTCACTTGAATACAGCGGGAATCGATTGTGTTGGAATTGATCGACAGTCGGCTTGCAGTGCAGGTGTTGGGTCTTCCTCCAATCGAGCACTCGCCGTTGATCTAAGCGATCCAGAATCGCTGAACGCGCTATTCGCTTCGCACAAGTTTGACGTAATCGTTCATCTCGCTGCCGTTCTTCCTGGCGCTGCATCAAAGGACCCGATTGCTGCAACCCAACTGAACATCGGCGGAAGTCTGGCTCTATTGCAACGCGCGCTGAATCATTCGGTCCGGCGCTTCGTGTTTGGAAGTTCAACTAGCGTCTACGGCTCTGCTGGAACAAACACTCCCATTTCGGAACAAAACCCGGCTGCCCCGATCGACGCTTATGGCGTGGCCAAGCGTGCGGTAGAAATCATCGGCGAGAATCTCAAAAAAAATGGGGACCTACACTTTGTCGCGCTGCGCATGGCAACGGTGGTTGGACCCGGGGCCCGCAATACCTCTTCTCCGTGGCGATCGCAGATATTCGAAAGTATTGGGGTAAACGAGAAGATCTCGTTTCCTTATGACGCTGCTGACCTGCTCACAGTCGTGCACGTCGATGATGTCGCCGCAATGTTGGTCAGACTAGCTCTGGCTAAATCCACCGAGCACACCATCTACAACACTCCTGCAGAGCTGCTCACGGCTGGCGAGTTGAAACGAGCGGTTGAATCCGTCTCGCCGAAGACTCACATCGAACTTGCCGGCAGAACACGACCATTGGCGCCTCTCGCAGATGGTTCGAGGTTCAGCGATGAGTTCGGCTTTCAAATCGCGCCTGTCGAGCAGCTGCTGCGCGCTGCGCTTCTGCAAAGCTCCAAAAAGATATAATGTTCGGTTGCCTTTACGCCAAGATCCTTACTAGTGGAAGGACCACATGCCGACTGACGTGATCATGCCTCAGATGGGCGAATCCATCTTTGAAGGCACTCTTACCAAATGGCTCAAAAAACCGGGTGACAAAGTTCAGCGCGACGAGCCACTCTTCGAGATCTCCACCGACAAAGTGGACGCCGAAATCCCCGCCCCTGCCAGCGGTGTGCTCAAGGAAGTAAAAATAAAAGAGGGCACGACGGTGCAGGTGAATACCGTAGTAGGAATCATCGATGGTGATGGAGCAGGTGCTGGTGCCTCGGCGGCGGCGACAGCTAAACCTGCGGCTCCCGAACCCCCCAAGACGGCGGGAGCACCCAGTGCAGCGAGTACTAACGGGCCGTCGCGTCCTGCACAGGCGGCTCCGCCGGCTCCCGCGCGGGATGAAACAGAAACCGAGACTGCTCCCGCCGGGTACGGACAGCAGCCCTCGAATGTAACCGAGATCAGCCAGGGCGAAGGCGAACGCCTGCGGTCCAGCCCGCTGGTTCGCAAGATCGCGAAAGAGAACAATGTTGATCTCGGTCAGGTTCCCGGAACGGGAATGGGTGGACGTATCACCAAAGAAGACATTCTTGCCTTCATTCAGAAGCATCCTGCCGGCGCGCCCAGCGCTCCTCAATCAGCGAGACCGTCCGTCGCTCCCAGCGCTCCGACTGCGCAGATGACCGCGGCCCCGGCGCTGCCTCCACCGACTCCGGGCGAAGTCGTGCCTATGACGAAGATGCGCTCGATCATCGCCCAGCGCATGGCCGAGTCGAAGCACACGAGCGCGCACGTTCACACCGTCTTCAAAGTCGACATGACGCGTATCGTAAAGCTGCGCGATCGCGAGCGTTCAAAATTTGAAGCACGGAATGGCGTGAAGCTCACGTATATGCCGTTCATTGCGCGCGCCGTACTCGCTGGCATCAAGCAAATGCCAATCATCAATTCGTCCGTGGAAGGCGAGAGCATCCGATATCACAAGAACGTGAACATCGGCATCGCCGTCGCGCTCGACTGGGGATTGATTGTTCCCGTTGTGAAGCAAGCGGAAGAACGTAGCTTCGTAGGCCTGCAGCGCGCCATCAACGATGTCGCCGAGCGCGCCCGAGCTAAGAAGCTGCAGCCGGACGAAGTCCAGGGCGGGACGTTCACGATTACCAATCCGGGAATTTTTGGACCGCAGTTCGGAACTCCGATCATCATGCAGCCGCAGGTTGCCATTCTAGGAATGGGCGGCCTGTTTAAAGAACCGGTCGTGATTACCGACAAGGATGGCAATGACCTGATCGCGATCCGCTCGATCATCCGTCTCACGCTCGGCTATGACCATCGCATTATCGACGGTGCTGATGCAGATAAGTTCATGGTCGCGGTGAGGAATTACCTCGAGAATTGGAACGAGGACATCGGATAGGCGATTCCGCGACTACAAGGTAGAGGCGGGCGTGACGCCCGCCTTTATTTTTTTGGTCACACTGCGGTTTTTCGACAAATACTCCCAAAGCTAGTAGCTTCGACCGGAATTTAGGCCCGAAGGGCCGCAAGAAGCGCAGCCCAGCGGGCTTCCGTTGGCAATCGGACTATTCCTTCGCGACCACTTTCCCTTTTTGATCCAACTCCAGGTAGCCCCACGGGATGTCGTGATCATGCGTGAAGATTGTTAGCCACCTCTCTTCAATCGCCTGTTTGTAGAAACGCTTACGATTTTCGATCGTTTCCAGCGGATATAGGTCATAGGCCATCACCCAAGTCAGATCGAGGTGTTTCGTTGTGGGAATCAGGTCGGAGATATAGCAGGCCTTCTCGCCTTTACTTTCGAGCATGATGGCCTGCATGTTGCGCGTGTGTCCGGGATACAGCACCGCCGAAATCCCGGGCATCATTTCGCCATCGCCGTCCAGCAATCGCATTTGCCCGTTCTTCAGCAGCGGATCGTAGTTATCGCTGATGTAGCTCACGCGATCGCGTTCGAGCTGTTTGGAGGCGTGCTCCCATTCTCCACGCTGCACGTAGTAGGTCGCGTTGGGAAACGTCGGCTCGATCTCGCCGCGCTCATTGCGAAATGTATTCCAGCCACAGTGATCGAAATGCAGATGCGAATTGATGACGACTTCGATCTCCTGCCGGCGCACCCCGGTTTTATCGAGTTCGGCGAGCAGTTGTGCCTTGGCGTCGTAGATGTCGGCCAGCTTTTCCGGTAGCTTGTTACCAATGCCGGTTTCGATCAGAACCCAGCGTTCGTGGGCGCGTACGAGTACCGAATTGGTACCGCACATCATTCGATTCAACTGGTCGGCTTTTACTTTCTTCTCCCAAAGCGGTTTGGGAACGACGCCGAACATGGCTCCGGCATCGAGGTAGTAGGTGCCGTCAGAGAGAATCGTCAGCTCGAAGTCGCCCAATTTGCGCGTGGGCAGGTCGGCTGCACTCAACGACCACCGCCCTGCGCGATTGAGGGACTCGGGAATGGCGGATTCGAGTCGGCTATTTTCTCCTGGGGCCAGCCTAGCAGCTCGGAATCAAATTCAGCTCGGATTCGTTCGTAGAGATTCGTGCGGGCGGCGACCCCGGCAATCGCGTGCGTCTTGCGCGGAAAAAGCAGGACTTCGAACTGCTTTCCCGAATTGATAAATGCCTGCGAGAGCTGCATCGTGTTCTGGATATGGACGTTGTCGTCGCTGGTGCCGTGCACGAGAAGCAGATGGCCGGTGAGGTTTGGCGCGCTTTGCTGTACCGAACCAGATTTGTAGCCCTCGGCATTCTCAGAAGGAAGCCCCATGTAGCGCTCGGTGTAGATGGAATCGTAGTCGTGCCAATCGGTAACGGGCGCGACTGCCACCCCGGCTTTGAAGCGCCGCGCGTGCGTCATGGCGTAGCTGGTCATGAACCCGCCATAGCTCCATCCCCACCAGCCCAGGCGATTGCCATCGAGTTCCGGAAATCGGTTCAGAGCCTGATCGAGCGCAGTGAGCTGATCGTTTAGTTCGACTTTCCCAAAATGGTGCCGCAACGCAGTCGCGAATTTCTTACCGCGGAAGCCCATGCCGCGGTTATCGACGCGGAGCACCGCGATTCCGTCATGCGCGAGGATCTGGTCGAAGAAGAAGTTCGCTCCCCCCCAATGATCCTGGACCTGTTGTGCCTCAGGACCGCCGTACGGATTCATCAGCAGCGGCGCTTTCTGTTGAGCCGAAGCGCCGGGCGGCAGCAGAAGCTGACCGTGCAGGACGGTTCCGTCGTCCGCTTTGAAGTCAACGAACTGCGGCCTAATGGTGTCGAACGATGTAATCGGCTTCGACGTCCAGAAGGCATTGCACGCGCCAGCGGCTGAGCAAACCGACATGCGCGGAGGCGTGAGCAGGGCGGAGTAGGTGTCCACGTAGTACTTTGCGTTGTCGGCAAAGCTGGCGCGGTGACTGCCGTCTTCCCGCGAAAGCCGCTGCTTGCTGCTGCCATCAAGTTTGATGGCGTAGAGCTGGCGCTGCCGATCATCGCCTTCATTCGACTGATAGAAGATGGTCCCCGTAGCTTCATCGAAACCATCGACACTCGTTACCTCAAAATCGCCACGCGTGATCTGCCGAACGAGTTCTGCAGGCGCGCTCAGCGGATTGCTCTTGTTGAAGCTGTAGAGATAGAGGTGATTGTGTCCGTCGCGCCAGCTCTTCCATAGGAACTTGTCGGCTGGCTTCAAAATCTGGAAATCATCGTTGACCATGACCCAAGCGTCGTCTTTTTCCGAGAGCATGAGCTGCGAGCGCCCGCTGGAAGTGTCCACGAAGTAAAGATCAAGCTCATTCTGATCGCGGTTCAGCACCTGCACGTACAGAACATCTTTATTCACCCAACCGAAACGAGGAATGTAGTAGTCGGTCTTGCTCTGTTTTCCGGTGAGCCCGGGAATATTGACCCAGTGGGTCTTGCCGCCATTTGAGTCCACCACGCCGACGCGCACTTCCGGATTTGGGTCTCCCGCATACGGATACTTTTGATGATCGACCGTCGGATGATCGAGGATGAAATCCGTAATCGGATACTCAGGCACTTGAGTCTCATTCATCTGCAGGTAGGCGATATGTTTGCCATCAGGCGACCAGAAGTAATTGCTTCGCACATCCAGTTCTTCTTCGTACACCCAATCGACTTCGCCGTTCAGCACATTGTCGCCATCGTCATCCGTGGTGAAGGTAAGCTGCGTCTCACGCGACTCTCCTGTCAGGGGACGCACATACAAATTGTGTTTGCGCGAATAAGAAAGACGCCTACCGTCGGGCGAGAACTTCGGGTCGCCGCTCGGCTCGGGTGCAGACGTGATCTGAATTCCCGTTCCGGTCTCGAGCGTGTAGTACCAAAGCTGTCCTTTGGAATCGAAAAGCAGATGCTTGGAATCAGGAGCCCAGTGATAGCCCGCAATCGAATACCGGCTGCGGCGATCGCGGTCACGATCGTCCTGCGCCTGCTTGCCTCCACGGTTCTCGGGGGGAGAGAGCGCCGCCATCTTTTCACTTGCGACCAGCACCGCAGGCTTTCCCGTCGTCACATCGACGTAGTAGAGCTGGCTGTGCTCGCCGGAGTCGTCCGTCAGAACGTAGGAGACGCGCGCGCCATCGGCACTCCACTTAACCGTTTCGGGAGCGTGTCCGGTGACGCCGCCGGCAGCAAAGATTTCAGGAATTGAAGGTAGATTACCCTGCTGCGCGAATGCAGCTGTCGTTAAGAGAACGGCCAGCAGACGAAGAAACCTCACAACCAAGCTCCTGCAGAGAAAGTGAATGAAAAAGTGTAACAAGTAGCGATGAGATAGCGTACTGAGGCTATGCAGCCAGGGGTTTCGTGCGGGTCGAGCGTGCCGAGCGCGCTAGGGAAAAATAGATCTCCCGTGCCTTGCCGCTCTGCAACTTGCGGAAGAACAGCGACCGAACGGCGCGCCGACCAATTGATCCAGCGAGATAGGCGCGATACAAATCGCCTCCCAGGAGCTGGCCTAGTTGGGTGGCGAGCACCATCGCTGCAGCCGGCGAAGACAGTATTTCGCGCAGCAATGCCGGTGGCGCGGCGTAGCTGCAGCGATGGCGTTCGTAATCCCGGTGCAGCATTACACAATCCAGCACCCGCAGGTACTCGCGATACGAGAGGAGCGTGCTGGCCTCGATTTCCTCTTTCGGTATTGAGTACAGGGATAGGAGTTCGTCCTCGTTAGCGGTCTCAGACGGATATAGCACGTAAGCGCCGAAGTGAACGAGTGCTCGCTCCAACGCACGCAGATAGAGAGAATCTTCGGCGATGAGCGAGGGAGGTGTCGTTTCCTCAAAGTTCCGGCACGCGTGATGAACGAAGCACGCTACATCCGACGTGGCAGCTTGCATGCGAAGCCGATGAACAACCATAAAGTTCAATTCGGGAATGTAGCAGCTTCCCTGATCAACCACTTGCGCCAGCAGCTGATCCCGCCGAGTCTGGAGCAGAAGTTTTCTATCCAGAATGCTTTCGACGCGCGAGATGGAAGACACATTCGCGACCTCGGGATAGCAGTCGACGAAATAGCGTGACCCGCTGTCTTCATCGGCATAGCGATCAATGTGGAGAAATGCAAGGAGAGCATCGATCAGGTCGTAAATGAGCGGCGTGAAGTCTGGCGTCTTGCGTGATTCATCGCGCCACCGAGCAATGCAGAGTCGGTACCTGTGCCACTTTTCGACGGGTGTTGCATTGAAGACGGCTGCCGCTTCTTCATCCACCTGCACCGCTGGCACCCGCTCGCTGAGTTCTCCTGCTGCGCGAAAGTAGAGCTGATCGACATTCTGCAGCACCGTCCGAACGCACTCGCTCTGCACTCGCCGCCGCAGCTCACGCGGCAGATGTGTCGGCGCTAAATGCGATTCGCCGAACATCACGACAAGCAGTGCATTGACGTGCTCCCTGCGGACACGCGCAATCGTGTCCGCAGCGTGGCGATCCCGGTGAGCAATCCGACGTATGCTGCCGCGCGGCGCGCAGTCCGCTCCATAGATCGGAATGTTCAAGCCACGCGCGATCTTAAGGGTATGCAAGAACGGCTCCCACTCGTATCCCCACTCAATTTCAAAGTGAAGTCGCAGTCGTAGTTCGTCGTCGGAGATCTCTCCCCGCTGCCATTCATCAACGATGTGCTGATCGCGAGTGAATACCGCCTCCAGCAGCAACACTAGTGGGCGTTGCTGAATAGCGCTAAGTTCTTCCAGTAATTCGCAGAGAAAGAACTGGCATGCATCGAGCGCGTGGAAGTCACTCACGAGCAAGGTGTCAGCTTCAGCGCAGAAGCGCAGCAGACTGTCGCGGGAGAGTGCTCGCTCATACGTCTGAAAAGCCTCGGTGAATTCCTGAATGTACTTGCGCCGGCTGAGAGGATCGATCGCGCCGATCTCGCGACGTAAAGGGGCGAGTGCGTGTATTTGGGCCACGCTGCGGCGGCGTGCTCGGAATGTGGAGCGCCTGGACATATCGCTCTTAAGAGGGGCGGGCTGTAGCGCAGCATTCAGTCCGCTGCGTCTACCCAGTCCACTTAGTCCACCAGAATCCGCGTCATCTGCTATTTTGGATGCTCCCCGGCAACCATGGCGCAAGTGCCACAAAATCTGACGATTGCAGCTACCGGCGCGAGCGGTGCCCTATTTCTGCGAGAGCTGCTGAAGATCGTCGAAGCCGACGCGCGGATTACGACGACGAATCTCATCGTCTCCGATAACGCTCTGCGCGTCTTGGCCGAGGAACTGGAGATCCGTGGGCGCGACAAACTTGTTCCGCAGTTATTAGGCAACGCGAGCAAGAAGATTCGGCAGCAAGGAAACAGCGACATCGGAGCAAACGTCGCCAGCGGCTCTTATCCTACGGACGCGATGATCGTGATTCCCTGCAGCATGGGCACCCTCGCACGCGTAGCAAACGGACTCGCGGGAAATCTTATCGAGCGCGCCGCCGATGTCTGCCTGAAAGAAAGACGTCCGCTGGTGCTCTGCGTGCGCGAGACGCCGCTCAACAAGATTCACATTCGTAACCTGTATCGGGCGGCAGATGCTGGAGCTACCATCTACCCGCTGATTCCCACGTTTTATAACCAGCCGAAATCGTTTGAAGAGATGGCGCGACAATTCGCATATCGAGTGCTCGGGCACGTCGGCTTGCGTCAGGATGACGCCTACGAGTGGAAAGGGGAGTAGCCACAGGAATCGTCAATAGCCATCTTCTCCTTTTGGACTGCCCTTCAGACTGAAATTGCCTCCATCTACTTCTCTAGCCTCTTAGACTATTACCCAGGGCTTACGCCTCTGGGCTCCGCTTCTTCCAGCCCTTCGGGCTTTTGCCATTATCAGAACGCAATCGCGAGGAGGCCCAAACAGTCATTACTTCCTGACCAAATCCACGAACTCTCCCAACTCCTGCTGATTCAAATCCGAAACCGCGCAGTAATACATGCCATCCTGCCTCCACTCGATCAAAGTGAATCCCTGCTGTGCGGTTGCGTGAGGAGACTCATCGCCGCTCTTTGTCGGCCAGGTGAACAGGTTAATCAGGTGCTTACGGCGTTGATAGACGATTGCGGCCACCGAATGGCCATCGGCATAGTCGAGACGGCCGCCGATGAGTTCGAAACCGTCCGCGCTCAAGTCGCGGACGCGCGGCGAGAAGTCGAGTTTGCCGGTGAACCACGGCTTCACCGTGTGCTGATCGGATGTCAGGACGTCGGTCAGATGGCTCGCCATCAGAGACCGGACGTGATCAGCGACGAGTTCACGGGCCACCGTTTGATCGTTACGGGTGCCGGAGTACAGAAGCAGGCCTCCAATTGCAATGAGCAGGCAAGCCGCGGCAGCGGCCCAATTCCACCATGGGAGCGAGCGCATCTTCTGCTCGCGAACCCGCGGGCGATCGGCTCGCTGCAACTGCTGCATCAGCCGCTGGCGAAAGTCATCGCTCGCGGCGTAGCGCAGCTCCGGAACGGCGACCGCAGCCCTCAACGCTCGGAAACTCGCAACCTGTTGAGCACAATCGGCACACTCGGCGAGGTGATCCTCCAATTCCATGCTTCGCATCAGATCGAGTTCGTTGTCGATGTACGCGTGCAGTAGATTGTGTTGCGCGTGGCTGGTCATGGCTGTTTCACCTCTGTTCTGCGCTCGTTCGCGATGAGCTGGCGCAACATGCTTCGGGCTCGCGAGAGGCGCGACATTACGGTTCCCAGAGGAGATTCTGTTGCTGCAGCAATTTCCTTGTAGGACATCTGTTCCAACTCGCGCATGAGAATCACCTCGCGATACTCAGGCGGCAGCGCTTCGATTGCATTCCTCACCTGTTCGACGGTGGCGCGTCGCAGAACGTCGGACTCGGGCGTGAGAGAGAGCTCTAAATCTGTATGCAGATGCTCATCGAACTCCGTCGAACTCTGCTGCGGTGGCTGCCGACGAATCCAGGTGAGATACGTGTTCCGCACGATCGCCAGCAGCCACACTCGTCCATCTTCTCCGCGAAAACCATCGAAGAAGCGAAATGCTCGCAACAGTGCTTCCTGGGCCACATCTTCGGCGTCGGTTGGATTGCGCGTCATCCACCGCGCGAGATTGTAGGCAGAGTCGAGATGTGGGAGTACCAGCCTCTCGAAACGGAACATTTTTTCGCGGGAATTCGCAGAGGCTTCCATTTGGCTGATTAGACTCGGGGCGGCCGAATTCTATTGCGGGATTCGAAACTTTGATGGTTTGAGCTGGCCTGCCAATACTTTGAAACGCGGACGTTGCGTGTTCCAATTTGGACTGAAACGTGCTCGCAATCGCCCGCAGAAATTCGCTTGACTTTCGCCTGAATGCGTCATAGCACTGAACATAGGAGTATGGATGAAGTGCGCGGCACTGATTCCATGCGAGGGATCGTCGCCACAAGCCGCAGTTGGGCATCTTCCGCGAGGACAAATCGATGACGCGATCTCATGGGATTCAAACGAGATCTGATGAGATCAAGGATGAAAGTATCCCATCAGCCGGAATGAGATATCAGTATGGGACTGGATGGGACTGGATGAGATTAGATGAAGTCGGATGGATCAAACCTTCAATTCGGAGACCAAGCTATTGTCTTCGCGTCGTCACTATTCAAGGTTGCTCAAGAAAGTTCCTCGTGGCGAAAGACGATGGGTAACGTTGCGGGAAGATGCGTAACCCTGAGGAAATCTCAGCGTTACCCTGTGGAAAGAGGCAGGGTTACCCTGTGGAAAGAGCAAGGGTTACCCTGATGGAATTCGAGAATATCTATTACGGATTTTCCGAATAGGAACCGAGGCTTCTCCTTTCAGGTAAGTCTTTGCTGATGAGTCGTCTATCGCTTGGATAGGCGGGGAATTTAAGGATTCACTTCTCGCATAAACTGGGACCACTCAGAATGGCTGAAGTCAGTACAGTCGAAACGCGGTTGGCTCACCCGGTCATTCAGCGATTCTTTGAAGTCTCGCTGTATTTCATGCTCTTCACCGGTTTTGCCGCGCTGGCGGGCACGGGCAAGCTGGACGGCTCCTCCGTCCTCATCGGACTATTCGCCCTGCTGGTCAAGGGATTCCTGCTGATCCGGCGCAGCAACGTTCTTATCCCAGAGCGTTGGACGAATTACCTGACCCTCGGGTACCTGTTTTTCTTCGCGCTCGACTGTTTCCTGCTTTCGCGTGGCTTTCTCGGCGCCATCGTGCACATGGTCCTTTTTGCGGCCATCGTGAAGATCTTCTCCGTGCACCGCGATCGCGACTTTGTCTACTTGGCGATTCTGTCTTTTGGCATGGTGCTCACCGCCTCTGTGCTCACAGTGGATTCGCTGTTCTTTGCGATTTTCTGTGTGTTCGTGCTGCTGGCTGTCATGACATTCGTCAGCATGGAGATGCGGCGTGCGTGGATCTCCGCTCAGCCCAACTTACCTTCCGACATGCGCAAGCCTCGCGATCTCCGTCGCGTTCCGGGAGCCCTGGCGTGGGCCTGTGCGCTGTTGGTAATCACGATTGTGATCGGGACTGTGGCGCTGTTCTTTCTTGTGCCCCGCAAAGCTACGGGTGGATACCTGAGCGCCTTCGCCGCCCGAAATGGGATCTCAACCGGCTTTAGCGAAGAAGTACGTCTCGGCGAGATTGGCGAAATTCAACAATCGAACGATGTTGTGATGCATGTGAAGTTCGCAGCCGGTTCGCGAGTGCCCGCGGAGCTACGCTGGCGTGGCATTGCGCTTACCAACTTCGATGGGAGTCGCTGGATTACGGATCGTGATCAGGAAGTAATGATCCCTACCACCAGTGGTGTATTGCCCTCCCTGAGCCACTTGCCTCGGACCACCGCCGGCCGGGACCAGCGCGTTGCCTACGATGTATCGTTGGAACCGTTCGGTTCACGGGTCTTTTTTGTTCTTCCGCAGGCTGTGGTCATCAATGGGCGCTATCGGATGATCGCGGTCGATTTGAATAACGACACGATTTTTAACGCAGATAATTCGCGCGGGATCACCGATTACAGCGTCGTTTCGGAGATTCCGCCACCGATGCCGCCCGGCGGAACAAACGGCCAAGGCCCGGCCGTTGACCGACGCTATCTCCAGTTGCCGAATTATGTCGATGCGCGAATTTCGTCGCTGGCGGAGCGAATCACGGAAGACGAAGCAACAGATTTTCGCAAGGCATCGGCGATTGAACGATATTTGTCGACGACCTACGGATACACCTTGCAACTCCCGCTCGTTCCACCGAAAGATCCTGTTGCCAATTTCCTGTTCGAACGCAAGGCGGGGCATTGTGAATACTTTGCATCCTCAATGGCGTTGATGCTTCGCCTTCTGAGAATTCCATCCCGCATCGTGAATGGATTCCGGGGCGGCGTGTACAACGACATTACTGGCAGCTATATCGTTCGTGCACGCGATGCTCATTCGTGGGTGGAAGCGTATTTTCCTGATTATGGCTGGTACACCTTCGATCCCACTCCAGGCGGTGCGCAACCTGCTACCGCGGGATTCAATCGAGCGTTCCTGTATATCGACGCGATGCGCGAATTCTGGCATGACTGGATCGTCAACTATGACACCGGACATCAGGCCGCGCTTGCGGTTTCCGCGGCTCGCCGAGGGCGCTCCGAGTTCGAGCACTTGCGAGACTGGTTTGTTTCCATCTACCAGCGCAGTGTGCGTCGTGCAGGCAAGGCAGGGGAGAGCATTCAGAAACACGCTGAGGCGTGGATTTGGTGGATATCGGCCACGCTGCTACTGCTATTTGGCTTCCTGGCCGGTCCGAGATTGAGTCGAGCGATCCGTCGTCTGCGGATCGCTCGCAAGCCAACTCTTGAGCCCCACTCGGCTGCAAGTATCTGGTACGGTCGCGCGCTCAGGCTGCTTTCGAAGAGAGGTATTAGGAAAGCGGGCACGCAAACTCCGCAGGAGTTTTTGCGGGCAGTTCCGAGCGCAACGATTCGGCATCGGATAGAGCGCTTTACCGTTCACTATGAGCGCGCCCGCTTCGGCGACTCCGCTTCGGATGCAGAGAAGCTGCCGGAGCTGTATCGAGAGTTGGAAGAAGAAGTGAAGAAGTAAGCCGCAACCACAGAGGTTGAGCTTCAGTCCGGCTGATAAAATAAAGAGATTGCATGCCCTTAGAAGCTTCAACTCAGATCGCTCCCGAAGAACTCACCAGCAGCTCCCAGACGGAGAACCCTCGCAAAAAAGTCGGGTTTGTAAGTCTTGGCTGCCCAAAGAACCTCGTCGATAGCGAGGTCATGATGGGAATGCTGACCGAGGCAGGAGCGGAGATTACTCAGGATGCCGAGGCGGCTGACATCATCGTCGTGAATACCTGCTCGTTTATCGATTCAGCTAAGCAGGAATCGGTAAACGCCATTCTGGAAATGGCGCAGCACAAGACAACTGGACGAGCACAGAAGTTGATCGTCGCCGGGTGCCTGGTAGAGCGTTATCGCAATGATATCCGCAAGAACATTCCCGAAGTAGACGCTGTTGTAGGCACAGGAGAGCTGGAACGTATACTCCAGGCCGCGGGAATTCAATACGCTTCAGCACTGGCTCCGCAGCCGGACTCGCCATTCAAGATCCTGGTTGACCGTGGGCCTAGCGCAGTTCGCACGCACTCGCGTCCTGAAGGAGATGCGCGGGCAGCGAAGGGAAGATTCTCGCGCGCCGAATGGGACGGCGCCATCGCCGATTTACCGAACTACCTTTACGACGAGAGAACTCCACGTCTGCTTGCGACGGGCAAGACCTCTGCATATCTGAAGATTGCCGAAGGCTGCGATCACCCGTGCGGCTTCTGCATCATTCCGCAGCTTCGCGGTAAGTTTCGCTCCCGGCATTTTGAATCGGTCGTCGCCGAAGCAAGACGGCTCGCCGCAAATGGAGTCCGCGAACTTACGCTCATCGGACAGGACACCACCTGCTACGGCGAAGATCTTGGCCTAAAAGATGGATTGGCGCTCTTGCTGGCCCGTTTGGCGGAAATCGAAGAACTTCGCTGGATTCGTTTTCTGTACGCGTATCCAAACAAGATCACCGGGCGATTGCTCGATACGATTGCGGGGCACGAGAAAATTTGTTCTTACGTCGATGTTCCTCTGCAGCATGCTTCTGCCTCGGCTCTCAAACGAATGAAGCGCGGCGGCAGCGCGGACATTTTCATGAAGAGCATCGACAAGATGCGCTCCACGATTCCCAATTTGACACTCCGGACTTCGTTCATCGCGGGCTTCCCGGGCGAAACTGAAGCTGAGTTTGACGAACTGTGTGAGTTCGTCAGCGCTGCCCACTTCGATTGGATGGGAGTTTTCCCCTACTCAGACGAAGAAGGTGCCGCAGCATTCGAGCTTAACGACAAAGTTCCAAGACGAGAAGTCGAGCACCGTCGCAAGAAGCTCATGCAGATTCAACAGCAGATCAGCCGCAGAGCGAAGAAGAAGCTGATTGGGAAGCATTTCGATGTGCTCGTTGAAGGTCCGTCGGAAGAAACCGACCTGCTTTGGGAAGGTCGTACAGTAATGCATGCTCCGGAGATCGATGGAAAAGTGTTCATCAATGACTTCGGAGACTATGAAGAGTTGAGTCGAGGCGAATTTTATCGCTGCGAAATTACCGAGGCGCACGACTACGATCTGGTTGCGCGCATCATCTGATCCAGGGATTGAGGTATGGCCCGCAAGAAAGCTCTGAGTCTTCGCTGTCCGACCTGCCGCGCGATCGTACTTCGCTCCGACGAGCACTTCCCGTTCTGCAGCGATCGGTGCCGGCTGATTGATCTAGGAAAGTGGGCCAGCGGTGGCTATCGCATCAGCTCTCCTGTGCTCGATCCTGAGCTGCTCGAGGAGATTGAGCAACGTCCGCAATCGAATCCAGAGAACGATGAGCACAAGCGGCACTAGCCCTCAAGCCAGAGACTCTCGCTCTCGATGGGCATGGGTGGTCGCCACATTTTTTGGAGTTGGACACTTACATCCAGGTCCCGGTACGTGGGCTGCAGGAGCCACCGTGTTGCTATGGTGGCTGGGCGCGCAGCGCGCAAGTCACACAATTATCATCGCGCTGCTCACCGCCGTGGCTGTGACTCTGGTTGGAATTCCGGCAAGCACGCGAGTTGCGCGCGAGAGCGGGATCAAAGATCCCGGATTTGTGGTGATCGACGAAGTTGCGGGTCAGATGTTCGCGCTCATTATCGCGCCGCTGCGTTGGAAATATCTGTTACTGAGTCTTATACTTTTTCGTTGCTTCGACATTTTCAAACCTCCGCCATTGCGTGCCTTGGAGCGTCTACCAGAGGGAATTGGCATCATGGTTGATGATGTCGGCGCAGGCTTGTACTCGCTGCTGGTTCTCGCAATAGTGCTGAAATTCTGGCCGCCAGCTTAAGCAATGAACAGCACGGCGATCATTAGGAATCGCGCAAGATTGGGGTCTCTGAACGCTTGCTGGGAAAGCGCCATTTGAACGGGAAGCCACACATCTCATCTATTAACCCACCGTTCGCTCTTCCAGGCGGCGAGGTACGCATCTCCGGCAGTGGGTTTCGTGGCGACGAGATGCGCCGTCCCCGTGTGACCTTTGGAGACGAGCCCGGCGGCGTGGTGATCTCTGCCGAGGATTTTGTCGTTGCTCGCGTTCCCGAATCGGCATTCTCGGGCCCGGTAGTCGTTGAACCTGACGGCACCAGGAGCAACGGCCTCGAATTGAAAGTCGCGGTCCCAATCACGGAGAATCTGCATCCTGTCACAAATCCTGCCATTGACGCAGAGGGCAATCTCTTCGTTACCTTCTCGGGATCGCGCGGGCAGAAAGTTCCGGTATCGATCTTCAAAATCGACACTGGTTATCACGCGAAGCCGTTCCTCGCGGACCTGATGAATGCTCACGGTATCGCGTTCGACCGTGAGGGGCAGATCTATGTCTCTTCGCGACAGAACGGCACGGTGTACCGCGTCGCACCTAACGGCACGATGTCAGCTTATGCCGAAGGCATGGGCATCGCGACGGGCATCGCCTTCGACCGCGAGCAAAATCTCTATGTCGGCGATCGCAGCGGAAGTATCTTCAAGATCGCTCGCGATCGTCAGACATTCGTCTTTGCCACGTTGGAGCCGAGCGTCTCTGCATACCATCTCGCCTTCGGGCCGGATCAGAACCTGTATGTAACCGGACCAACGACATCGAGCTATGACGCGATCTATCGCGTGGATCCGCACGGCGACAGCTCTGTATTTTTCCGCGGCTTAGGCCGGCCGCAAGGGATGGCTTTTGACATCGATGGAAATCTTTATGTCGCAGCTTCGTTCGAAGGCAAGCGCGGCATTGTTCGCATCACGCCCGACAAGAAAGCTTCTCTCTGCGTCTCGGGTCAGAATCTTGTTGGTCTTTGCTTCGCTCCAGGGAAGGCTGTGGTGTTGGCCACTACGTCTGCTGTCTTTCATCTCTCCTGGAATATTCAAGGCCTGCCGCTGCTTCAATAAGAGTTCGACTCGACAGCTATACTGCCAAACGTGAATGCCGAGATTATCGCCGTTGGCTCGGAGCTGCTTACTCCGTATCGCCAGGACACCAATTCGCTCTTTCTTACTGAACGTCTTAATGAACTCGGCGTCGAAGTGCATTTCAAAACTGTAGTGGGCGATTCACGCGACGATCTGGTCGGCGTCACCCGTATTGCGATCGCGCGTTCTCACATTGTGGTTTTTATGGGAGGCCTTGGGCCGACCGAAGACGACCTCACGCGGGAGAGCGTCGCCGAAGCTCTCGGAATTGAGATTTATCGCGATCCCGAGATCATCACGGCGCTTTACAAGCGATTTGCAGAACGGCGTGTTGCTATGCCGGAGAACAACACGCGTCAAGCCGATGTGCTCGAAGGCGCTGTGCTGCTAAAAAATCCGAACGGCACCGCACCAGCACAGTGGCTCGTCACGAGCTACAACGATGCAAAGCGCTACGTCATGCTGCTGCCAGGCCCGCCGAACGAACTCAAGCCGCTCTTCGACGCAGAATGCTTTCCTCGCCTGAAAGAAAAGCTTCCACAGCAGTTCATTGCTAAGCGCATGCTGCGCGTGGCCATCGGCGAATCGGCTTGTGACGCCCGCATCGCGCCAATCTACACGAAAGTTCCTGAAGTGCAGACGACAATTCTGGCGCATGGCGGCGAAACGCAGGTTCATCTGCAGAGCCGTGACGGAGCGCAGGAAGAAGCGGAGCGGCGCGTCTCAGAGCTGAGCGATCGTATCGAAGACGAGCTTGGCGATGCGGTGTTTTCCACCGGCGGCGAAACATTGGAACAGATCGTCGGTTACTACCTGCAGATGCGCGGAGCCACGCTCGCTGTCGCCGAGTCGTGCACGGGCGGCATGCTCGCCCAGCGACTCACCTCCGTTGCGGGAAGCTCGCGCTATTTTCTCGGCGGCTCCGTCGTCTATTCCAATGAACTCAAGACCGAGTTGGCGGATGTACCGCCCGGGCTTATTGCAGAGCACGGAGCAGTGAGCCGGCAGGTTGCGCTGGCATTGGCGAAAGGAATTCGCGAGCGCACAAAAGCGACGTTCGGAATTGGAATCACTGGAATTGCAGGACCGACTGGCGGAACTCCGGAAAAGCCGATCGGATTGGTGTACATCGGAATCTCCAGCGAAAACGAAACTGAAGCCGTCGAGCGCAGGCTTCCTGGGGATCGCGAGCGCATACGTCTGTGGGCGAGCTTCACGGCGATGGACTTACTGCGACGAAAGTTGATGTGAAACGATGCGTCTGTTCGTTGCTGTTGAGATCGAGCCTGGCATTCGCGAGCGAATCAATGAATTTGTGAGTGACTTGCGCGGAAAGATTTCTGGAGCGCGCTGGGTGCGACCAGATGGCCTGCACATTACTCTCAAGTTTCTTGGCAATGTCGTTGACGAGCGCAGAAGGACGATCGAAAATGCTTTGCGCTCGGTTCGTGAAAAGCCAGTCACCTTGTCATTGAAACAACTTGGTCTATTTCCCAATCCAAGATCCCCGCGCGTATTGTGGGTGGGCATTGAAGCTGGTTCCGAACTGGAGCAGCTTGCCGTGGCAGTTGATCAACAGTTGGGCTCAGTTGGATTCGAAAGGGAAAAGCGACCATTATCGCCGCACGTCACGCTGGCAAGATTCAACGAGCGCTCCCGAGGCAATCTTGGTTCAGTGTTGGAGGAAGCACAGCCTAGCTTCGGTACAATGACCGCGAACGAGTTTCATCTGTATGAGAGCAAGCTGTCCCCGCAAGGTTCGCGATACATAAAGCTTGCAGGTTTCAAATTAGAACAGGCCTGAACATCCGAATGACCGCTGGAACCTATCTTCTCGTCGCGGCCGTCGCATATCTGCTGGGGTCGATTCCGTTCGGTCTGATCTTGGTACGTTTGGCGCGTGGCGAAGATATTCGCCTGAGCGGAAGCGGAAATATTGGAGCGACCAATGTCGCTCGCAGCGGTGGCGCGAAACTCGGAGTTGCAACGCTGCTTCTGGATGCCCTGAAGGGTTATGCGGGCGTGGCGTTCGCGGTTGCGGTGAGCCATCGTAACGCCGCGATCGACTCTGGATTGGCCGCCGCATTGGCAGCGCTCTGCGCCATTCTCGGACATGTATTTCCGGTTTGGCTCAAGTTCCGGGGCGGAAAAGGTGTAGCCACGGCCGTGGGAGCTTTTCTTGGATTGGCTCCGCGTGCTGTGCTCGTGGTGCTGGCGATATTTCTGATTATTGTGGCGATTTTCCGTTATGTTTCTCTCGGATCGATGATAGCGAGCGCAGCCTTTCCCGTTTTGGCATATTTCCTTTATCGCGGCACATCTACCGTGACGGACTTGCTCGTAATGTTCGCGGCATCGTTCCTGATCATTCTCAAGCACAAGGCCAATATCCGGCGCTTGCTGAACGGCACGGAAAATCGGCTGCGATTCCACAAAACGTGATGCGACAACAATCGAAGGTGTGCGGGTGAGTCGTATCGCAGTAATCGGCGCGGGAGCTTGGGGAACGGCTCTCTCGATCGTGCTCGCACGCGGCGGACGTCATCAAGTTCGCCTCTGGGCCTATGAGCGCGAGGTATGCGACTCGATCCAAACTCGCCGCATTAACGATTTGTTTCTGCCAGGCTTCGAAGTTCCTGATGCGATCGAAGCTACCAACTCGCTCACATCCGCGCTGGAAGATTGCAGCTTTGTTTTAGCGGTGATGCCTTCGCATCATGCTCGTGCTCTCTACTCCGCAATGCGGTCCCGTCTTTCAACCGATGCGATTGTCGTCAGTGCGACCAAAGGTATCGAACAGGAGACTTACAAGAGAATGACGGAAGTTGCCGCGGAAGCGAGCGGAGTCACTCGGATTGCGGCATTGAGTGGGCCATCATTCGCAAAGGAAGTCGCACGGGGAGATCCGACGGCATTGACGATCGCATCTGCAGATTCCGAGGTCGCCGGATTTCTTCAACGGGAGTTCAGCGATCCCATGTTCCGGGTCTATACCAATGACGACGTCATTGGCGTCGAACTTGGTGGCGCCCTGAAGAACGTGATCGCCATCGCGGCCGGCATCGCCGAAGGTCTTGGATTCGGTCATAACACCGCAGCTGCGCTGATCACGCGGGGGCTCGCGGAGGTCACGCGCCTTGCCGTCGCCTGTGGTGCCCGACGCGAGACGCTCGCCGGACTGTCTGGAATGGGAGACTTGGTACTCACCTGCACCGGAGGTCTTTCCCGCAATCGCACCGTGGGCGTGGAACTCGGCCGCGGACGCAAGCTTCCCGAGATCATGGCCGGAATGCACGGCATGGTCGCCGAAGGAGTGTTGACCACCGACGCCGCTCTCGGTCTCGCGCGCAAGCATGGGATCGAGATGCCCATTTCGGAACAGATGCACGAAATCCTGCACGCGCAAAAATCGCCAAAAGAGGCCATTCGCGAGCTAATGAGCCGTCCCGGAAAAGACGAATAGTGCTCAAACGGCAACCTACACGGTCGTAATCAGGGAAATGCCTGAGAACGTAAGTAGCTATCCAGAGTTGCTGGATAATCGGGGTAGAATCCGTTCAATTCCGGCAACTCAATGCGCCTGCCCACTCGCATACCGCTGATGTATCTCATGTCCGCCGTTCTGCTACTGGTCGGCGTGGTTCCACTTTACTTTTACGGATCGCAGGTCGTCTCCATTAATCGCGACCGGCTCAAAGTGAACGAGCAGCTCCTGCAAAATACCGTTACGCGATCGCTTGGCGACGACATTGAGCATCGACAGGTCACGCTCCAAACTTCGCTGGGAAATCTTTCCGCGTCAGTTCTGGTCGCCAGCGGCGGCGATCTCACAAACGATCACATCAACGCCCCGGAATTGCGCGCCCTCCTTGAGAGATTTACGTCGTCATCCGACATCATCGATTACGCCACGCTCCTCAACGATGAAGGAAAGGGAATCACTGCAGGGCGGGTGATTCCCGACGCCTTTGTGCAGCGCGAGCTAGAGCATGCTTTCGTCGCCGCGCGCGAAGGCCGTAGCTACAACGGACAGGCGCTCACCGTTGGTTCAGGCAAAGATCAGCGCACCACGATGCTCGTGAGCACTCCCATCATGAGCAATGAACACTTCCTCGGCATGCTCGGCGCGGTAGTCGACCTGCAGTACCTCATTTCGAGCCTGAAAAATGCAAGCCAGGCAGGGCTGGAGGCCTTTGTTGTAGACCGGCAAGGTCGGCTCGTCGCCGGAGCAGATACGCACCATGCCACTGGTCAAGAGATGACCGACAACGAACTGGTGAAGATGTTTGTCGATCAAAGCAGATTTGATCTCATACCAACTACGTCTTTCACAGTTCAGCGCGGCAAAGAGTCGGTGGACATGCTGGGAAGTTACAGTTGGGTACCTTCCCTCCAGTGGGCTGTGATTGCGCAGAAGACGCAGGCGGAGGCTTACCAGAGCGTTCTTGAGATGCAGTGGAACGCGTATAGGTATCTCTTCTACGCCATTCTGCTGGGTGTCGCCTTCGGCATCTTCGCCGCGCGGCGCATCTCGACTCCTCTACAGACTCTGACTGATTCCAGCCGTGCCATCGCTCGCGGCGACTTCTCGCAACGCGTGCAGGTCAAGAGTCGAACCGAAATCGGCGAACTTGCGAACACGTTCAACACCATGAGTTCAGAGCTCGAGCGGTTCGTGCAAGACCTGAAGCGCGCTGCCGAAGAGAACAAAACGCTATTCATGAGCTCGATCCAGATGCTTGCCGGTGCGGTCGACGAAAAGGATCCATACACGCGCGGTCATTCTGACCGTGTCACCCGATACTCGGTTTTGATTGCAAAAGAAATTGGTCTTTCCGAAGAAGAAGTAGAGAAAATTCGCATCGCCGCTCAGTTACACGACGTAGGAAAGATTGGAATTGAAGATCGCATCCTGAAAAAACCCGGCGCGCTGACTCCCGACGAGTACGAGATCATGAAGACGCACACCACGAAAGGCGCTGCGATTCTTCGACCGGTCGAAATGCTCAAGGAGATGATTCCCGGAATAGAACTTCACCACGAATCCCTGGATGGGCGTGGATATCCCCACGGGCTCAAAGGTGATCAGATTCCTCTCAGTCCGCGCATCATCATGGTGGCTGACTGCTTCGACGCGATGACGACCAACCGTCCCTACCAGGCTGCCATGGATCCCGAATACGTAATCCGCATCATCAATTCGCTGGTGAATACGAAATTTGATCCGCGCATGGTATCGGCTTTAACCGCGGTGTTCGAGCGTGGGGATCTGCGCGTCCGTCGTGCCGCCGCGGTTACACCCGACGCGCAGGCGGTTGGCGCTGGACAGACCGTCTAGCCGTCGCTGTTTCTTACTGAACAATTTCAGCTTCGCGCAAGAAGTCGTAGTTCCCCGCGGGCTCTGGCCGGACATTCCTCACCCGTGCCGTATGCACGACCACGTTATCGAAATACCACAGGTTCAAAGTGGGGAGATCGCGCATTGTGATCTGTTGAATCTGAGCGTAGATCGTTTTGCGCTTTTGTTGATCGAGTTCTGAACGGCCCTGTTCGATGAGCTTGTCCACTTCCGGATTGCTGTAATAGCTTCGATTGGCGCGCCGCGGAGCAAAGCTTTTGCTGTCGTAGATGTACTCGAAGATCTCCGGGTCCTGGTTTGATCCGCCGACCCAGCGCAGCGTGTAAATCTGAAATGCCCCTTTCACCACGTCGGAATAGAAAGTGGCAAACTCAAACGTTCGAAGTTCCAAATCGATACCGACTTCGTGCAATTGCTGCTGAAGAATGACGGCCAGTAGACGACTGGTTTCTTGATCCGAGGTCTTCATGACCAGATGAAGACGCTTGCCAGGCTCAAACGAATAACCAGCCTGCTTCAACAGAGCTCGTGCTTTATCGGGATCATGTGGATAGGGCTGCAGGTTGCTGTCAAAGGCCCAGTGTTGCGGCGGGAGTACGCTGGTTGCCTCTCTCACGGTGTTGCGCCACAGATAATCGATAATCGGTCGCGCGTCGATTGCATAAGCAATCGCCTGGCGGACGCGAACATCGCTAAGCACGGGATCGCGCAGATTGAAGCCGAGATATTGAACCGGAGTCCCCGGCTCCTGCTCGATGCGGAGAGCCGGATCGCGCCGGAGCGAACCGACCATGTCAGCACTGAGGGAGTTGATATCGATGTCGGCGCTGCCCTTTCGCAACTCGAGCGCGCGTGTAGTTGCGTCCGGCACCACGGCGAAGCGTACGCGTTCTACTTTGGGCTTATTAGCCCAATAATCGTCGTTGCGGATCACCACCACTTCGTTGTCCTGCAGGTTGTGCACGAATTTGAACGGACCGCTTCCGATCGGGTTGAGATTGAATCGACTATCGCTGCCGTAGGGAACTACTCCCATCGCTCCGTCTGAAAGATTCCACAACAACCCCGAATCGGGCTCTTTCAGGTGAAAAATCACCGTGTAATCGTCGGGCGCATCGATGCTGCCGATGTGCTGATACGTTGCCGATTTGGAACTGATGACCGTGCCGTCCATCATCGACTCGATGCTCCACTTCGCGTCTTTGGCTGTGACCGGACGGCCATCGTGGAATCGAACTCCGCGGCGAAGATGGAAGACGTATGTGAGTGGATTCGGAATATCCCAGCTTTCAGCTACCCACGGATGCAGCACGAAATGTTCATCTTTGCGAACCAGAGAATCGAAGAGAAGCTCATCGATGCGCTCGGAAAATGCGTCAGTACCGATGCGCGGGTCCAAGTTTGCCGGACTGCTTTCGATCAGCATCACTATTGTGTGAGGATCGGGGAGAGATCGCGTGCAGCCGATTGAAATCGAACCTGAGCAAAAGAGTAGAAAGCTGAATCGAAAAAGCTTTTTGAGCGATGGTCGGCCTAGAAAGCCTGGTCCACTTCTCTCAGACATAGCTGATTTTGCCAAGAACGGCAGGCTTCTTTGCACCGGTTGCGGTCGGCACGTTTCCCGCGCGGTGGTTCCAGGTTTGATACGCGAGCAAGGCAAACGCTGCGGCCTCCTTTGCTTGGCTCGGCATGCCGAGAACATCGGATGTGAGTACGCGAAACCCGAGCGGCTCTACCTGAGCAGAAATCATCCGCATTAGAGTCCTATTCGCGACGCCACCTCCACTCACAACGTAATCGGCTCCGCTTCCGGCAATCGGAGTCGAGATCCGAGTCATCGCGAGCGCCTGCTTTAGCCCACTGAAAATCGACCGTGCAGTTAAAGCGGTCGCCGTCGCCATCACGTCATGCTTATCGGCATCCCCGCACGCCGAAAGGAACTGTGAGACAAACTCTCTACCGAACTCTTCCCTCCCCGCCGTCTTCGGTGGCTTACGCCGAAAAAACGGATGCGCAAGCATCTGCTTAAGTATCGAGTGGATCACCTTGCCCTTACTCCCGAAAATCCCACCACGGTCATAGGACTTTCCAAAGAGTCTCTGTGCGCACGCATCGATGACCATGTTGCCGGGACCGGTATCCAAAGCGATGACCTTGCCCGTCTCTCCTACATGTTGACCGGAGGGTATGACGGTCAGATTCGCTATGCCGCCGATATTCTGCAGGACACGAACTCTTCTCGGATGTGCATAGAAGACGATGTCGAGAAGCGGAACGAGGGGAGCGCCTTTTCCGCCGGCTGCCATGTCGGCGGGACGAAAATCTGAGACGACGGGAATTTGCAGGTGCTGCGCTATGATCGCGGCTTCGCCCGTCTGCCACGTGGTCGCAATTGTCTTCCCCAAGAAGGGAGCGGGACTACCTTGATGATAGAGCGTCTGTCCGTGACAGCCAACGAGATCGACTCGGGTGCGATGACGGCCAATGGTCGTAGCTACGGCATCTGCATACAACTCGCCGAGTAGAACGTTCAGGCGCGCGAGGTCAGCCACACGCGCGGAACTCGCATCCATTGCCGCCAACACTGCTTCGCGCACGCGTGTCGGATACGCAAAATGCTCGTGTGACAGCAGTTTCAACCGAAGGCTTTGCAACTGACCTGAGATTCTGACCAGCGCAACGTCGATTCCATCGGCAGAGGTGCCGCTCATCACTCCGGCGACGATCATGCCCGTGCTGCCGTCGACTCCCGCTGAACTTCTTCGATAAAGCGCTGCATCGCGGTCTTCAACTTCTCCACTTCAGCAGTGCCAGGCTCTTGAACTGTCGTTTGTTTCAGCGCCTTGTTTGAAGACTTTAGCTTTAAGACTCGATCGGCGGCACGAGTCACCAAAGATGCGAATTTGCGGTTGCGCTCAGATTCCTGCAGCACGGCCTCGTAGCATCGCCAGACGAATTCCTCTTTTTGGCAAACCAGAAAAATGTCAGCGCCTGCCCGAATTGTCTCCAAAGCAGCCTCTTCCATCGATGCAGCAGCAAGCACTCCGCCCATTTCGAGATCGTCGGAAATCACCAGTCCCTGGTAGCCGATTTTGTTTCTGAGTACATCGCCGATCCATCGCTTGGACAGCGATGCCGGGGTGCTGTTGTCCGTGACGGCGTTCGGATATGTCGCGTGAGCAACCATTATGAACGGAACCTGCTTGCGGAGTTCGCGATATGGCAGCAGGTCCTCCGACCAAAGCTCCTTCCAGTCGCGCTGGATTGCCGGAAGCTCTTTATGGGTATCGAGGTTTGCGCCTCCCAGGCCTGGAAAGTGCTTTCCGCATCCGACCACGTTTGCAGCTGAGAGACCCTTCAGGAATCGCTTGGCGTACCGAATCACCTCGCGTGCATCGGCAGAGACGGTGCGCGATGTGAGAACGCCGCGAGATTCGGGCAGATTGAGATCGAACACGGGAGCGAAATCTACATTGAAGCCGAGTGCTCGGACCTGTTCGCCAATCAGGCGTCCGTGCTTCTCAAACAGTTTCTCGGAACCAGTGGCAACCACGTCAGCGACGGACGGAGCAGGCGCGATGATGTTCCGCAGCCGGTCGACGGTTCCACCTTCGAGGTCGATGCAGCGAAACAGCGCCGTCTTGACCGCCGTTTGGCAGATTCTCAGGAGCTGCGCGCACTGGTGCGGCGACTGAATATTGCGGGCGAAGAGAATAATCCCGCCGGGATGCATGCTGGTGAGCAACCGTCCGGTTGCGGCTGAGACCTCCGGCCCCTCGAGGCCCATGATGATGAGTTGTCCCACTTGATGGCGGAGCGGAAGCGAGGCAGCTTTCATGGATCAATCGAGTGTAAAGCATCGACGCGAGATCAAGCACTTCAACGAACGACCAAATTGCCGCTATGGCGCTCGCTCCGATATACTTGACGTTTGTCCTAAGCAAAATTTTCTGAGTAGGAGTGCACTAGCAGGATGCCGAAACGTACGTTTCAGCCGAACCGCCGAAGGCGGAGCAAGACACACGGGTTCCGGACCCGCATGAAGACGAAATCCGGTCAGGCGGTGCTGTCGCGCCGTCGGGCCAAGGGCCGCAAGCGGGTGTCCG
>CAYZHX010000017.1:26060-40074 GCA_964476905.1 uncultured Terriglobales bacterium | reverse complement strand
GATTCCAATACCAAGCTTTTGCAAAATCCTGAGATTCGAGCGTCCGACGGCCAGAAGGCTTCGATGAGAATCGGATCCCGAATTCCCATCGCAACTGGTTCGTTTCAACCCGGCATTGGTGGTGTGGGAATTAATCCCTTGGTTAACACGCAGTTCACTTATTTAGATGTCGGCGTAAATATTGACCTACAACCTACGGTTCACCTGAACGGCGACATTACGCTGAAGGTCACGATGGACATCACGTCGCAAACAAACACGGTTGACATCGGAGGTATCTCGCAGCCGGTCATCAGTCAGCGCAAAATCGATCATCAAATCCGCCTCAAAGAAGGAGAGGTTAATCTTGTCGGTGGAATCTTCGAAGACCAGGATCAAAAGAGCTATGGCGGCATTCCTGGTCTGGGACAAATCCCGATTTTCAAGTACCTCTTCGGAAGCGAAAAAGTCGACCATCTGCAGAACGAAGTAGTTTTTGTATTGATTCCCCATCTGGTACGCAACCAGGATGTAAGTGATCTCAACATGCGGCCAATTGACGTCGGCACGGCGAACAACGTGGAACTCAGGTTTGCGAATCATCCTGGACGCGGTGCACAGGGTGAATCGCCAGCTGCGCCACCCCGCCCAGCGACCACACCTCAGCAGCCGCAAGGCCAGGCATTACCGAATTCTGGAGCAGTGCCTGCTCCCCCACAAACTCAGTCTGAGCAGCCGGCGCCTGCTGGGTCCGCCGCCTTGCGCTTTGAGCCTGCTTCAATTACTGCAACGAATGGAGCTACTTTCACTGTAAACGTGAATATGACCGGCGGAGCTGATGTAGCTGCCGTTCCGGTGCAGATCGCTTATGATCCGAAGCATCTTTCGGTCGCGAAAATCGACAATGGAGACTTCCTCACCAAAGACGGCCAGCCGGTCGCGTTGGTACAGCGCGATGACCCGAATAGCGGAATGCTGGTCGTATCAGCTTCTCGTCCGCCCGGAGCTGCCGGTGTGAGCGGCCAGGGAACTGTCTTCACAATTACATTCACCGCAAAAGATAAGGGTCCGACCGTTCTCAGTATTACGCGTCCGGGCGCGAGGAACAGCCAACAGCAGCCGATTCAGGTGCTTGGCTCGCAAATGACGGTGAACGTTCAGTAGCGTCTGGAGCACAATATCTATATGCATCCAGCCACACGCTCCACAAAGGTGCGGAATTGCCTCGGATTGACTTTGGTCGAATTGATCGTGGCGTTCACGATCATAGGAATCATGGCCGCTGCCGCGGTTCCCATCGTGCGCGTTCGCATTAAGCGCGAAAAGGAAATTGAGCTTCGCCGCGATCTGTGGGAAATGCGCGACGCAATTGATCGCTATAAGGATGCTGCCGACCGCAATGCTTTTCAGACCAAAATCGACAGCCTCGGCTACCCACCAGATCTGCAAACCTTGGTTGACGGTGTGGATGTGCAGGGTAAGAAGCTCCGCTTCCTGCGCCGCATTCCTCAAGATCCCATGACCGGCGACAGCGATTGGGGACTGCGCGCGAATCAAGATGATCCAGATTCCACGTCCTGGGGTGGTCAAAACGTCTTTGACGTGTACACCAAGAGCGAGGGAACGGCGCTCGACGGCACGAAATACAACACATGGTGAAACGCCCTCAATTCGGAACGCACATCGTGCGCTCTCGTCGCGGTTTTACGCTCATCGAGCTGATGATCGTAATCTCGATCATCCTGATCCTGATTGGGATCGCTGTGCCCGCGTATCAGCAATCAGTGATTCGCGCCAAAGAAGCGGTCCTGCGGCAGGACTTGAAGACCATGCGCGACCAGATTGACAACTACACGATGGACAAGGAAAAGGCGCCGCAGGCATTGCAGGACTTGGTTGATGCCGGATATTTACGAGGAATTCCCAAAGACCCATTCACCGGCTCCTCCGATACCTGGCAAACCGAAAGCTCCGATACGCTGCAAAGCCTCGACCAAACCGAACCGGGAATCACTGACGTCCACAGCGGCTCAAGCGCGACGGGCAGCGACGGCACAGCCTACAACACTTGGTGACGTTCAGTTTCTGACAAACTCTCAAAACAGCTGGCACACCGTCTTGCTTACCGCCATGCCGAGGACGTAGGCTAGAGCGTTTGCTCAGATGAGGTAGAGAGCGCTCATGGCGGTTGATACCGAAGTTCCTCCAACGGCCAAGCCCCGCATCAAGGCTCCACGTGGAACGTCACTTTCCTGCAAAGGATGGCAGCAGGAAGCTGCATTGCGCATGCTCATGAACAACCTCGATGACGAGGTTGCCGAGCGCGCTGAGGATCTGGTTGTCTATGGTGGTACTGGACGCGCTGCACGCAACTGGGAGTGCTATGAAGCCATCGTTCGGTCGCTTCGCGCCCTCGAATCAGACGAAACGTTGCTGGTGCAATCGGGCAAGCCAGTTGGCGTGTTCAAAACGCATGACTATGCTCCGCGTGTACTGATTGCCAATGCCAACCTCGTAGGACATTGGTCCAACTGGGAGAAGTTCAACGAACTGGAGCGCGCCGGCCTCACCATGTACGGCCAGATGACCGCCGGATCGTGGATCTACATCGGCTCGCAGGGGATCATCCAAGGCACATTCGAGACCTTTGCCGCGGCCGGCGAAAAGCATTTCGGAGGTGACCTTGCCGGCAAACTGATCGTCAGCGGCGGCATGGGAGGCATGGGCGGGGCCCAGCCATTGGCCGCGACCATGGCAGGCGCGTGTTTCCTTGGCATCGACGTAAATCCCGAACGCATCAAGAAACGCCTCAAGACCGGTTATTGCGATTTCATGGTCAACAGCCTCGATGAGGCGCTGCGCATTCTGAAGAACTCGATTCGCAAGAAGGAAGCTATCTCAGTCGGGCTGATCGGAAATTGTGCGGATTTAATTCCCGAATTGGCAGAGCGTGGAGTCAAACCCGACCTGCTCACCGATCAAACTTCGGCGCATGATCCTCTCAACGGCTACATTCCTTCGGGCTTGAGCGTTGAGCAAGCAGACGAACTCCGTCGACATGATCCGAAAGGATACCTGGAACGTTCTCTCGACTCCATGGCACGGCACGTAGAAGGCATGCTGGCGCTGCAGAAGTCAGGTTCGGTGACTTTCGACTATGGCAATAACATTCGCACCTTCGCCTTCGAGCGCGGCGTAAAGAATGCTTACGATTTTCCCGGATTCGTGCCCGCATACATTCGTCCGCTCTTCTGCGAAGGACGCGGTCCATTTCGGTGGGTGGCCCTCTCGGGCGAGCCATCTGACATTGCAGTGACGGATGAACTGATCCTGGAAATGTTTCCGGAGAACCGAATCCTGAGCCGATGGATAAATCTAGCGCGGAAACGCATCCACTTCCAGGGACTGCCCGCGCGCATCTGCTGGCTTGGGTACGGAGAGCGTGCCCAATTTGGGCTTGCCATGAACGACCTGGTCAAGCGTGGCAAAATCAAGGCTCCCATCGTGATCGGTCGCGATCATCTGGATTGTGGCTCCGTTGCTTCTCCATTTAGGGAAACGGAAGCAATGAAGGACGGCAGCGACGCAATTGCGGATTGGGCCTTGCTAAACGCTCTGCTGAACACGGCGAGCGGTGCAAGCTGGGTCTCCATTCACAACGGCGGC
Source organism: uncultured Terriglobales bacterium (assembly GCA_964476905.1). Taxonomy (GTDB): domain Bacteria; phylum Acidobacteriota; class Terriglobia; order Terriglobales; family Acidobacteriaceae; genus Gp1-AA112. The sequence goes on along the minus strand of CAYZHX010000017.1, from coordinate 36,429 downwards.
GGCGTCGGGATAGGGTACTCTCAGCATGCGGGCCAGGTGACTGTAGCCGATGGAACCGATCTCATGGCCAAGCGCATTGAGCGCGTGCTGACCAACGATCCGGGCATCGGCATCGCCCGACATGCCGACGCCGGCTACGAAGAAGCCCAGCAGTTTGCACGACGCAAAGACCTGCGTATACCGATGCAATCCGGCCAGACGAATGCACGAAAGTCGGGCGGCGACGAGTGATCAGTCCGGAGCAGCCAACGACAACTCGACCGCTATTGTTGACCAATATAGGTCAATTGCTGACGTTAAAGCATCCAGTCGGAAAAGAGCAGCCAAGACGAAGAGCTGATCTCGCCAACCTCGGCATTGTAGAAAACTCAGCTGTTCTGATTCGGGAAGGAAAGATCGCCGCTGTTGGTAGAGAAAGGGAAATAGCCGACGCGCTAACTGAGGAGGATCGTTCCGAGCTTGAAATTTTTGATTGCAAGCATGGCGTCGTCCTTCCTGGCTTCGTGGATTCCCATACACATCCAGTCTTTACCGGTCCGAGACTGATCGATTTCGAGAAGCGCATTCAGGGCGGTACCTACGAAGAAATCGCCAAATCCGGGGGAGGCATTCGCTCCAGCATCGAGGGCGTGAGGAGCGCAACTCAGCAAGAGCTCTCTTGCAAAGTGCTGCATACGCTCCATGACATGCAGCGCTCTGGAACAACCACCGTAGAAGCTAAATCCGGTTATGGCCTAAGTACCGAAGCGGAACTCAAATCTTTGAGCGCGCTGCGGTGTGCGGCGAGTCAGTGGAGCGGCACGATAGTCCCGACTTTACTTGGCGCGCACGTCGTCCCCTGGGAATTCGAGGGTAAAACCAACCAGTATGTGGATGTTATCTGCCAAGAGCTGATCCCCAAAGCGGCAGAAGAGCATCTCGCGGAATTCGTCGATGTGTTTTGTGAGCGTGGAGCTTTCTCACTTGAGCAAACGGAGCGTGTCTTCGCTGCAGCGACGAAAGCAAGGCTGGGCGTGCGGGCGCACGTGTGTCAGTTCACTCCGCACGATCTGTCGAGCCTCGCGGAATTCGAACCAGCTTCGTTCGATCATCTGGATTGCTTGCGAGACAAAGACCTGGAGGCTCTCGCGAAACAGAAGACCATCGCGACTCTGCTTCCCGGGGCGTCCTATTTCCTCGCACATTCGTATCCAATGGCAAGGCGCCTGATCGATGCCGGAGCGGCGGTTGCGTTAGCAACGGATTTCAATCCCGGAACATCGCCTACGACGAGCATGCCGCTCGTGCTCTCGATGGCGTGCACGCAGATGCGCATGAGTCCTGCTGAGGCGATCGCCGCAGCGACCATTAACGGCTCGCATGCGCTGCGCCTCGCACACAGAAAGGGAAGTATCGAGACAGGAAAAGACGCCGACCTGGCGATTTTTGATGTGAAAGATTATCGCGAGATTTGCTACTGGTTCGGGACCGAACATTGCCGCGCCACCGTGCTGAGGGGCAAACTCGCCGTACATTGAGGACCCAAAGATGAAGAACGTAATCATTGCGTGTGTATTCCTGCTTTGTTGTGCCGGAGTAGAGGCGCAGCGCCTTCCGCAGACGGTTGTACCCGAGGACTACCAGCTCAGCTTCACTCCCGATTTGAAAGGTGCAACTTTTTCTGGCGACGAGGTCATCGATGTCCGCATTCTGAAGCCGACCAAACTAATTACGCTGAATGCTGCGGAGATCAAATTTTCTTCTGCGACGGTCGAAGCTCACGGTGCGAGTGAAACGGCGAAGGTCACTGTCGATCCAGATCGGGAACAGGCCACGATTATTGCTCCTCGGATGCTCGCTGCAGGCCCAGCGCGTCTGCACATCGTCTTTAGCGGGATCTTGAACGATAAACTGCGCGGTTTCTATCTGAGCGAAACGCCGAAGCGGCGCTATGCGGTCACTCAGTTCGAACCAACCGACGCTCGACGTGCGTTTCCATGCTTCGATGAGCCTGCGAAAAAAGCGAGGTTCGACATCACTCTCGTGGTCGATAAGGGTGACACCGCAATTTCGAACGAAAAGCTGATCTCCGATACGCCAGGTCCCGCGGCCGATAAGCACACCCTGAAGTTCGCTACTACCAGAAAGCTCTCAACCTACTTAGTGGCAATGCTGGTCGGCGACTTTGAATGCATTGAGGGCTCCGCCGACGGTATTCCGATTCGCGCCTGTGCTACGCCCGACAAAAAAGATCAGGGAAAGTTTGCGCTCGAAGCGGCTGAGTACATTATGCATTTCTATAACGACTACTTCGGCATCAAGTACCCCTTCGGGAAACTCGATCTCATTGCCGTTCCCGATTTCGAAGCCGGAGCAATGGAGAATGCTGGAGCGATTACCTACCGCGAGAGCGAGATGCTGCTCGATCCCAAAATCGCCACCGTGGATAACTACGAACTGGTGGCGTCCGTGGTTGCTCACGAAATGGCGCATCAATGGTTCGGGGATCTCGTCACGATGAAGTGGTGGGATAACCTGTGGCTCAACGAAGGCTTTGCTACCTGGATGGAGTCGAAGCCAGTTGCGAAATGGAAGCCTGAATGGCGCGAAGATCTTGGCGAGGTTGTCGATACCAATCGCACGTTGACGCTCGATTCCCTCAAGAACACACGTCCCATCTTTCAGAAAGCCGAGACGCCCGACGAAATCAATGAACTCTTCGACGGAATTGCCTATGGCAAAGCCGCTGCCGTGTTGCGCATGGTTGAGCACTATGTCGATCCCGAGTTGTTCCGCAAAGGAATACAGAACTATCTACGCGCTCATTCCTACGGAAATGCCACGGCAGAAGATTTCTGGAACGCCATCACGGCAGCTTCGAAAAAACCGGCAGACAAGATCATGTCGAGCTTTGTCGTTCAACCAGGGGTACCGCTCTTACACGTCTCTCAGGATCCTCAGGTCACGATCTCCCAGGAGCGTTTTTTTGCTGACCGGCAGTTCCTCGGAACCTCGCAGCAGTTGTGGACAATTCCGGTTTGCTGGAGAAGCGCATCTTCCGACAGCGCAACTTCATGCCTGCTGCTGCAGAGTCGGGGGCAAGAGGAGAAAATTTCGGCCAACGCTCCTGTGTTTGCCAACGGCGACGGCCGCGGCTACTACCGAACGGAATATGATCAGGCTCTTCGGGATAAACTCACTCAACTCTTGGAATCTGGACTTAATCCAGCCGAGCGCGTTTCTCTGCTCGGCGATGAGTGGGCGCTCGTCCACGTTGGGCGCATTTCCATCAGCCACTATCTCGATCTTGCCTCGCATCTGAAAGGCGAGCGCCAGCGGCGGGTTTGGGAAGAGGTGCTCACCAGTCTCGAGTACATCAATGACAAGCTGGTGAGCGATCAGGATCGCGACCAGTTCCGACAATTTGCGCGTACCCTATTGAAACCCACATACGCCGCAACCGCAAACAGCACCGATGTGCAGGAGAAAGCTCTTCATTCCGATCTATTCCAGAGCCTCGGCTTGATTGCGCGAGATCCTGAGGTGATATCCGAAGCCAAACAGATCACCGACAAGGCCCTCAAGAATCCCGAGGATGTTGATTCTCTGATGGAGCCTCCGGCCATGCAGATCGCTGCCACGCAGGGAGACCGGGCGCTCTTCGATCGTTTCGTGCAAAAGCTGAATGGCACAACGGATCAGGTATTGCGTCGCAGGTACATGAACGCACTTTCCCGTTTTGAGAATCCTGACATTCTGCCGAAGGCAATTGCGCTTGGGACGTCGGGCGCCATTCGCAATCAGGACGCAGCCTTGTACATCAGCGGTTTCCTGCGTCATCCTGAAACAAGAGCTGGCGCTTGGAAGTACATTCAAGCTCACTGGAACGATATCGAGAAACAGCTTACGACCTCCAGCGGATCAGATATTGTCAATGCTGCCGGCCAATTCTGCGATGAAGACGCAGCTTCCAACGTCAGCGCATTTTTCAAAGTGCATCCGGTTCCCGCTTCGGAACGGACGCTACGCCAGTCGGTGGAGCGCATTAACTCGTGCGTCGATGTAAAGAAGCTGCAAGCTTCGAACTTGCAATCATGGCTGGCGGACCACAGCAGCACGCAGGCCAGTGGAAACTGAGCACCGACGTTTGAAGAGTCTGTTGCTCGCCACTCCGTGGGCGTTGGTCGGCTTGAGACTTGCTCTCGGTCCGACCGTCGTATTGTTCGCATGGCATGGCATTCAAGGTCTTCCGATGGCGCTGGCGGTCCTCGCTGCCCTCGCATCGGACGTCTACGACGGCATCATCGCTCGCAAGGTAGGCGTCGCGACTGTGGCCCTGCGCCGCGCAGACAGCATCGTGGACACCATTTTCTATTTGGCCGCAGCATGGTCTGCCTGGCTTGTGGCGCCGTTCGTCGTTAAGTCTGTCGCGAAGCTCCTCATTAGTCTGGGCGTGCTTGAGATCTCGCGTTACATCTTCGACTATCTCAAGTTCCGACGCGAAGCCAGCTACCATTCGTATCTAGCGAAGGTTTGGGGCTTGGTTCTAGCGGCCGCTTTAATCATGCTGCTGGCATTTAACATTTCAGGCTGGCTGCTCCGCACCGCGTTGTGGCTCGGAATAGTATCGGACATCGAAGGTCTGGCAATTTCCTTGCTTCTACCAGACTGGGCACACGACGTACGAAGCGTTTTGCATGCGCACAGACTACGGAAAGCAACAGCGAACTAATTCGGCAAACTGGCCTCCGATGTGATCGAGAACTGTCCTTTCACCCCCGCCGGCATAGTTCCATTTCGGGAGATTGGCTGACCGCCGCCGATCCAGACATCGACTGTGCCGGGGACAATGCGGTGTTTGCCTTCCTGATCGACGATCCCTAACTCACGGCCGCTCAATGTGAAAGACACGGTTCGTTGATCTCCCGCATCAAGGGTGATTCGCTGGAATCCTTTGAGCGCACGTATGGCCCCACCCTGCACTCCTCCATGCGTGAAATACAGTTCGACTACTTCATCCGCCTTTTTTTGGCCGGTGTTCACAACATCCACCGAAAGGTGTGCCGTTCCGTCCGCGGCAACATTTGGATTGTCGATCCGCAGATTGCGGTAAGCGAAGGTCGTGTAACTCAGCCCGTACCCGAACGGGTACAGCGGCTCGCCATCGAAGTAACGATACGTGCGCTTCGCCATCGAGTAATCTTCGAAGGCGGGTAGCTGGTCAACGGATTTGTAGAACGTTACCGGCAAGCGCCCGCCCGGACTGATATCACCGGCGATGGCTTCGGCAACGGCGGTTCCTCCTTCTTCACCCGAGTACCAGGCCTCGAGGATCGCGGGAAGGTGCTCATCCGCCCAATTCACGCCTAGGGCGCTTCCATTCGTCAGGACCAGAATCATCGGTTTGTGTAAAGAATAAATCTGTTCCAGGAGCTCCTGTTGCGGCACGGGGAGATCGAGGCTGGTGCGATCGCCGCCGGAAAACCCTTCGGTATGGACATTCATCTCCTCACCTTCGATTCGCGGCGAGAGGCCTAGAACCATGATGACCAAATCGGAATTGCGAGCGACGTCCATCACTTCCTGACCATCGCCTGGCTTGCTCCATACTAGACGTGCTTCTGCGCTGCGGATGGTCTGGAAGTATTCGATCTTTACGGAATAGGCATGGCCCTTTTCGAGATGGACCTTCGGGGTGATCGTGTCAGCCGGATGGTGAATGGTCCATTCTTCGGCGACGAGCTTGCCATCAAGCCACATGCGGAACCCATCCTGCCCAGTGAAGCCTACGAGATAATCGCCCGAAATTGGAGGAACGATCACTCCGGTCCAACGCACGGAATAATTCTTCAGCAGATCGGGGGAGATGCCGCGATCTCCCCAGGCAAAATTTACGTCAGAATCCACACGGCTCATCACCGGACTGCCTTTGAGATCGACATTCCCGAAATACTCCGCCTTCACTCCGTGCTGCTTGCGGGATTCGTCGGTAAACAGCGACTCGGACGGAATCGCCCGCACGATTGGGCCGGTCAGTCCCACACCCTGCGAGTAAACGACCTTGGATTGCGAGAAGCGTTTTCGGATCCCATCAAGAATCGTTACTGGATGAGACGGTGTCCCGTTGTAGTTGCCGACGAGCGCATCGAGATTATCGGCGTCAGGGCCAACGACTGCGATCGTCGAATAGGTTTTCTTTAGAGGGAGAAAGTTGTTTTGGTTCTTCAACAACACTAGCGACTCGCGCGCCGTTCTCAATGCGAGCTGACGATGTTCTTCCGTATCGTTATGGGAAATTCCAATTTGAGAGAAGGGAACCGCACTCGGCGGATCGAACATTCCCAAACGAAAACGTGCGGTGAACAGACGCTTCATCGCACGGTCGAGGTCGGCCTGGCTGAGAATGCCCTCCTGCACGGCTTTGAGGGCAGCATCGCGTTCGGTTTGCACACGCGTCCTCGGATTGCCGCAGACTAAATCTGTGCCTGCCTTAATCGCCGCAGCTACGCCTTCCTCCATCGACTTCGTGAAGTGGTGGCCGCTGAAAACATCGGTGACCGCGGCGCAGTCTGAGACAACATAACCCTGAAATCCCCAGTCATGCCGAAGACGCTCATCAAGCAGAAAGTTATTGGCACATGCCGGTTGCCCGTTCAAGGAGTTGTAAGCGCACATCACTGACTCGGCTTTGCCTTCCATGAGGGTCGTCCGAAAGGCGGGAAGATAGGTATCTTCCATGTCGTGAAGGGACGCCTGCACGTCAACGGTGTGCCGCGTTGGCTCGGGTCCGCTGTGTACCGCGAAGTGCTTCGGAGTCGCAACCGTCTTGAGGTACTTCGGATCGTCACCTTGCAGCCCCGTAACAAACGCCAGACCCATGCGTGAGGTGAGGAAGGGATCTTCGCCGTAGGTCTCCTGGCCGCGCCCCCATCGCGGATCGCGGAAGATGTTGATATTGGGAGACCACACTGTCAGGCCGCGATACCACTCGGTCGACCCGTCCGGACGACGTTCGGCGTTGTACTTGGCGCGAAATTCCGTGCTGATGACGGTAGCAATCTGGTGCATCAAAGGCTCGTCGAAAGTGGCCGCCATGCCGATCGCCTGCGGAAACACGGTCGCCACTCCCGCGCGTGCAACACCGTGCAGGCCTTCGTTCCACCAGTTGTATTCGGGAATTCCCAATCGGGGAACCGCATCGGCTGTGTGGCCTAGCTGAGAGACCTTCTCTTCCAGCGTCATGCGCGAGACGAGATCATCGACGCGCTGCTCAAGGGGAAGCGCCGGGTTCTTATAGGGTGCGTCCGCCGGTACTTCGGGAGATGTCTGTTGAGCGACAACGAGAGTCGAGATGGATAACAACAACAGCAGAGCGCCTACGAAACGCGGAATGTTCATCGTTGGTTTCCTGATGTGGTCATTTGTGAACAACGCGAACAGATTGTACTGCTTAGCTAAATCGTTTCAGGCTGGCAGTAAATCACGGCAGATTAGCCTTGCGCAACAACAATTACGCCACTCAAACTTCGCTGCAACGCAAACAACAACCGAGAGTTCCGTAGCATTTCACGTTTGATTTCACGCGCCAGTTGCTCGACTCGAACCCCGGGGTTAACGCCGAAATTCCCACGGGGTTAACCCCAGTTTTCCACGGCGTTAACGCCGAAATTCCCACGGCGTTAACCCCAACGTTTTCGGCGGTCATGGAAGGTTTCTCGAAGAAATCGATCCGTGCTGTCCAGGTGCATTCCGGAATTGGGAAATCGCCCCATACTCCTGTGCTATCCGGGATCTGATCGGTTGTCAAGGTGAAAGTTGGCCGCGTGTCAGCATGGCAATGAGCACGTCGAATGCCAGGCTGCAGATTCTTGAGCGCGGAAACGTGGTCTTCCGATCAGTGGATAGAATCCGCAATGAGCACGCGATTGTGCTCGAGCAGATTGCCGGTCGCGTGGTCGAGTTGAGCGAGGGCGAGTTGATACCCGATCTGCGCCTGCAGGTAACTCTGCTCAGATTGCTGAACGGTGCTTTGAGCGTCGAGCACAAAGAAAATCGTCTCAGCGCCGAGCTCGTATTTGCGCTGATCGGCGGCAAGAGTTTTCTTTGCGAGATCGAGTGCATCAGCGGCTGCGGAAAGAGAGAGCTTGCTTACTTCAAGCTGGTGAACGGCGTTGCGGACCTCCAGCGTGATCGCCTGCTGACGCGCACGAAGCTGGTAGAGATCACTTCGCTTGGAGACAAGTGCAGAGCCGAGGTCAGCTTGTGCCTGATGATTCTTAATGGGAAGGCGCAGGTTGAGCCCAACGCTGTAGGTGGGGAACCCGAATCCGCCGACCTGTCCGAGAGCATCGAGCAAACCTCCTCGCACCACGATTACCGGAGCTCCGCTCGATGTATCGATGACATTGCCGCCAATGCCGTTCGAGGTGTATGCACCGCTAAGGCTGAGGTCAGGTTGAAGATTGTTGTGAGCGATGTAGACGCCGGTATCGTCGTTCGCAAGCTGCTGTCGCACTGCTTCCAATTCGGGACGCTTGCTGAGCGCAGTCTCGATCGCAGTCGGAATCTCTTCCGAGACAAGATTGCCGGTGACCTCCGCGGTCTCTACCAGTTCAAGGTCAAGAGCTCCGGCGCGGGAATCGAGATCGGCGCCGATAGTGCGGCGGAACTGATCTTCGAGAGGTTTGACCGCGTATTCCGCTTGAATCTCCTGCAACCTGCGTTGGGCGACTGTAGCTTCGGATCGATAGATATCCAGCGGAGACAAAGCGCCAAGTTCCAAAGCGCGTTTGTCGTGTTTGTACGATTCCTCCGCTAGATGCAGGGAGTCCTGCACGACTGCGAGATTCTTTTGTGCCCCGATAAGATTCCAATACTGATTGATCACACCAAGAATCGAATCGTTGAGCTGCGCTTCGAAGTTGGCTCTCGCCTGCTTCACGTTGCGTTGCGCGATGAGAATTGGACCGTGATTTACAACATATCCGCGTCCGCGGAGCAGATGCTGCCCCAGGGTGAAAGTCGCACCGGAAGTGAATGACGGATTGAACAGAGCAAAAGTGCTGTTGGTGGTGAAACGCTGAGTGCTGAACCCGAGAGAAAAGTTCGTTCCGCTTTGGAACTGCTGGTTGTAGGAGACGTTGGTGCTTTGCTGGAGTTGGCTGAGCGTCTGCGCGCCTGCGAGAGCAGTGGTCGTCGGCTCACTTGAGCGTTGTGGCAGGAAGCTGGCATTGAGAATCGGGTCGAAGTTCGAATAGGCCCTGCCGATTCCAAAAGACGACTGGTCGAGCTGTCCCTGGCTGATGCGCACGTCGGTGTTATTCAGCAGCATCAGGCGAATCGCGTCTTGAAGACTCAGGCGAAGCTTTCCATTGACGATGTATTCATCAAGGCTTTGCGGTCCAGGCAGTTGTGTTTGGACATGGGGAAATCGGAACGTTCGTTGAAAGTAATCGGGCGAGGGGAACGTCTGAGCGCTCAACAGCGACGCGAAATTCATCACCGCAAGTACTGTGAAAACACGCAGGACTTCAGACTTCATCAGAAAATCTCCCCGAGAACCTTATTCGTAACGAATCGCCTCGACTGGGTCGAGTTTGGCGGCCTTCACCGCGGGATAGAGACCGAAGATCAATCCAACCGAGACTGAGAATGCAAACGACAGGACGATCGAGCTGATGCTCGTCACTGTAGACCATCCCGCGAGCACGGCGATGCTTTTGGACATCGTCATTCCTAAAACGATACCGAGCATTCCGCCGACAAACGAAATCAGGACAGCCTCCACCAGAAACTGACGAACCACGTCGCTTCGCCTTGCGCCAATCGCGCGCCGCACGCCAATTTCGCGTGTGCGCTCGAGGATATTGGCGAGCATGATATTCATGATTCCAATGCCGCCCACGAGCAACGAGATCGAGGCAATCGCCACCATCACGAGATTGAAGACGCGCTGCGTGCGCTTTTGCTCGGCAAGTAGCTCTGCTGGAACCAGGATGCTGAAATCGGAACGTCCGTGATGCGATACGTTCAAAACGCCGCGAACCATTTCGGAAATGGTAGGGCTATCGTCCGCAGAAGCAAGCTGGAGATAGACTCCGTCAATCTCATCGCGGAAGCCGCTGCGGTTATCTTCGAGCCGCAGCAGCGCACAGTGCAGTGGAACATAGATGAGGTTGTTTAGGTCCTGGCTGGAGACTCCTTCGATCGCGCCTCCGGAACTCATCTGCGGTCCGGCGACTCCGATGACGTGCAGCCATTGATCGTTCACTTTCACGTACTTGCCGACGGGATCTTCCTGCGGGAATAGCTCGGATCGCGCTGCCTCTCCTAACACGGCGACGTTCGCCGCGGAGCCGGCTTCCTGCTCGTCAAAAAATCTGCCGGAGAC
>CAYZHX010000017.1:5116-25960 GCA_964476905.1 uncultured Terriglobales bacterium | reverse complement strand
GAGAGCATGGCAATCACAGCCGCCACGCCGAAGATCATGCCGAGCATCGTCAGCAGCGAGCGTAGTTTGTGCAGAAGCAGGTTCTGAAAACCAAGGCCCAAATCCGGAAGGTACCGAGACTTAAACTGCCGCACTGCGGCAAGCGATATCGTTGGAGCAGCCATTACAGCGCTCCGCTCGCCAGCATCGAAGTGGACTTCGGGCCGGACTTCTGCTTGTTTGTCGGATTTATGACGGCAACTTCTGTCCCTTCAGGCAGACCTTCGATGACAATGCGACTTTCGGTGCGGTATTTCACCTTCACGGGCGTAGCCTGGAAATCATCCCCGTGCTTTACGTAAACGACCGGCTTCCCGTCTTTGTCGAACAGAGACTGGGCAGGCAGATACAGAACATCATTCAGTCGCACTCCGTGCACTTTCACAAGCGCCGAGATACCGGGACGCAGATCGGGTGAATTACGCTCAAGCTGGAACGTTGCCGGGAACTTTGCCTGTGAGTTGCCGCCCCAGAAATCGCGTGGAGCAAGGCCCGCTACCGTCTTCACTTTTGCCGGTAGAACCTCTCCGGGATGCGCATCGATGTGAACCTCCGCCGATTCGTTTGGGGCGATGTTGGAGCGATCGGTTTCGCTGACTTTTGCTTGGACCTCCATCTGGTTCACGTCAAGAACATCGGCGAGAACCCGCCCGGACTGCACAAGATCGCCTGCACGGTATTCCGGCAAAACCATGCCTGGGAAGCAGCAAATTCCTCCCAGGACATCGCGGTTTTCTTTGGCAGCGACGATGCCGGAGATCGTCGACTTGAGCGTCATATTGTCGATGTTGTGCTTGGCGACCTGCATCGCCAGGCGAGCGGCATTGCGCTTCTCTTCGAGCACGCGAATACCGGCTTCGCCCGAGGTTGCGCGTGATTTCACGTCCTGTTCGAGCTGGGCAAGCTTGCGCTTGGCTTCCTCAAGAGCAAGATTGTTCTTCTGCGCATCGATCGTGCTGACGAGCTCGTTGCGTCCGACCTCGAGCTCGGCGCGGCGCACATCAAATCGCGCTTTGAGAAGATCAGTCTCGTCCTGAGCAGCCTGCACCGCGGCATCGGCTTTGGCCTTAGTTATGTCCTGCTCAGCCTGGTGCAGTTGGGATTCGTTCTGCTCGAAGTTGTACTCCTGCTCGCTGGGATCAAACTGCACGATCACGTCGCCGGGCTTCACTGACATTCCAGTGCTCAACATGGAGACGATCTGCAGTGTGCCATTCACCGACGGCGCGATCAGCGAAATGCTGTGGGGGGCGCGCAGTTCGCCCGAGGTAAACACATCGATCTGCAGATCTCCGCGCTCTACTCGAGCGGTAGGAATCGGCTTTTCTGGAGTCGAGAAGCTGCGAGCAGCGCTGAGGATACCTTTGCCGACTAGTAGAGCCAGCAATACCGCGACCGCCGAAAACATCATGCGACGCTTAGCTTTCATTTGCTTTGCGGCAGCTCCATTGGATTTTTCAGCGCAATGCGTTCACCGGAGTGCAAACCATCAATGATTTGAAGGGTTTCACCACTGCGTCGTCCTACTCGAACGGTCCTCTCATCGAAGTGGTTGCCGTCCTGTACATACACCACCGTCGAACCGTTCTTTGGAAATACCCCCTGGGTCGGAATGAGTATTGAATTGGGAATCGTTTCCACGGCGATGCGCGCGTTCGCCTTCATTCCCGGACGTATTCGGGTGTCGGTGCGGTCGATCCTCAGGTCTAAGGTGAAGTTCTTTGCCGGTGGCCAGTTCGAGAAATCGATTTGGGCGATGGTGCTGATGTCCCGCACCACGCCCGAGAAATCAGTGTCTGGAACCGCATCCACGTGAACGGTTGCAGTTTGGCCGCCCCTGAGCTTGCCGCGATCGGCTTCCTCGATTCGCGCTTCGAATCGGATCGAACTCAAATCGGGAATCTCAGCGATCGCTGCGCCAGGCCAGGCGTGATCGCCTTCGCGGAAGTCAGGAGCGTTGCCGCCAAACATTACAGAGCGAAAATTCGGAAGCAGCGTGACGACACCATCGCCCGGAGCCCGAAGGGTGAGGGCCGCGATCTGGTGCTCGGCGAGACGCACGTCGAAGAGAGCTTTGTCGCGCTTCTTCTTTTTCTGCGCGATGTCGGCAGCCGAGCCCATCTTGCCGGAGCTAAGCTTCGTCTGTGCTTCCTGATACTTCTCCTGGGAAGATGCAAGGGCAAGCTTATTCTTCTCTCCATCGATCACCGAGAGGATCTCCGCCTTGCTGGCATCGAGACGAGCGCTCTCCACGTTGTACTTGGCCGCGAGCGAATCGGTCAGATTCTGCTCTTCGCTCATGTGCTCCTGGGCTTCCTGCTGACGAATTTCGGCTTCGGCAGACGCCAAGTCTGTCCGCTTTTGCTCCAGCGTTCGCTGCACAGTCGTGGTGTCGAATTGGACCACAACGTCTCCGGCTTTCACCTGTTGGCCGGTATGGGCGAGCTTAATGATTTGCAAGTCACCGGCGGAGGAGGGCGCGGTCAACGTTTTTGAATTCCGTGCTTTGATTTCGCCGTGAATCGAGATGTAGTCGACGAACTCTCCGCGTCGGACCTCCGCAGTTGGTATTGCGCTGGCGGCTGCATGGGAGGAGCGCGCGGAAATGAAAAGGACGGCCGCAAGTATCGTAATGACGCTCGATCCGAGCAGCCATCGCCGTCTCTTGATGAAGCTCTTCATTGCTGGCTCACATTGCGGAGCAGGCGTGTGCCGGAAGCGATCCCGGAAACCGCAGCCTGCGTGTCATTTTCAGCGCGGAGCTGGACGGGTTTGCGCGATGAACCTGATGAAGAATCCAGCAGGATGTAGTGCTCACCGCCGTCACTCAGGATGGAATCTCGCGGAACCACCAATGAATTTGGAATTCGCTCCAACTCCACGTCGAGGGAAGCAGAGAGATCCGGCATCAAGCGCGGATCAGAACCATCGATCGAGAACAGGACGTTAAAGGATCGAACCTTGTCGTTGAGGCTGCTGGTAACGCCCACAGCAGCGATCCGATCGAGTTTGCCCTTAAAGGAAAGGTCGGGATAAGCATCGAGACCCACGCGGACTGATTGCCCGACGTGCAGCATAGAGACATCCGCCTGATTTACACGCGCGCGAACCTGCATGGCTCCCTGGTTGACAATCTGCATGAAGGGAATGCCTGCGCGAACCTCGTCTCCTTCCTGCACCTCACCCATTTGGCCGCCTTTCCAGATAGTGTTGAGCACTACGATGCCGTCGATGGGCGCGTGAATCTCGAGTCGTCCGGTGTTCTTGCGCGCATATTCCATGGCGTCGCGGGCGCGATCGCGCTGAATCTCCAGCGACTTCAGCTCCGCGTCGGCAGCTTGACGCTTTAGCGCGAATGTCTTTTTCAGCTGCTGATAAGTGGCCTTAGCTTGTTCGTAAGCGAGATTGTTTTTCTCTGCGTCGATTTTGGAGAGAATCTCGTTGCGCTTGACTTCGAATGCGGATGAGTTGACGTCGTTTTCGGCCTGATGCAGCGCACTATCATCTGAAGCCTTGGTAGTGGCTTGATCGGCCTTCTTCTTATTAATCTGCTCGACAAAGTCCTGGTAGTTGGCTTCCTGGTCAAGCGCGTTTCTGATTTGCTGCTGCTGATCGAACTGAACGAGCAGGTCACCTTTCTTGACATGAGTTCCGCTCGGCATCAGTCTGGTGATGACTAAGGTTCCCAATCCGGGTCCGGAGAGGCGCGGCGCGGCTATGGCCAGGAAGTTGACGGCTTCGACTGTGCCGGTTAATCGCACAGTATGGACGAAGTCTGTTGCCTGTACGGTGAAGACTGAGGAGACCGGATTCGCCGTTGGTTCGGCACGACGCAGGCTTCTGACGATGGGGAATGCCAGAACAAGCGCCGCCACCAGACCAATAATCCACCAGGTGCGTGCTCGGCCATGTTTTGGCGGTTCGGGAGCTACGAGTTGAGGAGCCGGCGCAGCGGCTTGAAGTTCCGGAGCTTCGAGAACTTGCTTCACTGTGGAAATCATTCCCGCGAATGAGAGACTCGCGCCAGTATCTTAGCTGCTTTTGGACGTGAGGCAATATCAGGCGTTAGCACGATTTCAGATGGCGAACCGCCTGATGCTGCCCGTGAGTAGAACGGGGCCGTCCCCGTGCTTGCGCAATTTCTTTTGACACCGCGCCGGCTTAAAAGGTGCCCACTTGAATCTTGTAGTCTAATGAAGAGTGACTACCCTCACGACTGATCACACTGAAACCGTTCTGCGGGCAAAGCTAAACCGCCGCAGCTTCTTAAAGCGTGCCACTTTGGGAGCCGGGGTGCTGGCAATCGGATTGGCCGGATATTCGGGTCTCATCGAGCCGAATGTCATCGACGTGACCCGATTCGACCTGAAAATCAATCGCCTTTCTGAGGCCTTCGATGGCTTCAAAATAGCCCTGATTTCCGATCTCCACTATGGGCCATATACGGGCGAGCACCAGATCAGCGCCGCCGTCCACGAAGCGAACCAACTAAAGCCCGACATAGTCTTCCTGCTCGGCGATTTCGTGACCGAAGCGCTCGTCGGGCACTCGAAAGACGGGGCCAGGAAAGCCGAGCCCTGTGCCAAGCTTCTTTCGCGATTGGAAG
The DNA here is from genome assembly GCA_964476905.1 of uncultured Terriglobales bacterium. Classification (GTDB taxonomy): domain Bacteria; phylum Acidobacteriota; class Terriglobia; order Terriglobales; family Acidobacteriaceae; genus Gp1-AA112. The sequence goes on along the minus strand of CAYZHX010000017.1, from coordinate 21,315 downwards.
CACCGTATGGCGCATTTGCCGTTTTGGGGAATCATGACTACGCTACCAATCCGGACTTTGTCGCCGAAGCTCTGACGTCACACGGCATAACTCTGCTGCGCAACGCGAACCAGGCGATTGAGCGCGATGCCGCTCGGCTTTGGCTGCTCGGGCTGGACGATGCGACGTTCGGCCAAGCGGCTGTGGAGCAAGCGCTGCACGGCGTACCTGCAAGTGAACCCAAAGTATTGCTAGTACACGAACCGGATTTTGCTGATGAGTCGTCCCGATATGGCGTCGACGTTCAGTTTTCGGGCCATTCCCACGGGGGACAAATTCTCTTACCGGGTATTCATCCGCTGTGGCTGCCGCCTTTGGCGAACAAGTACTACCGCGGATATTACCGAGTGGGCGACCTTCAGCTCTATACCAACCGCGGCATCGGTACAGTGGCGCTTCCGTTTCGGCTCTTCGCTCCGCCGGAAGTCACGGCGGTAACGTTGAGATCTGCATAATGACCGCTCACGATCGTGTGAAACACATTGGCATCGTTGCGTGCAGTGCGGAAGGCGCAGCGCTTTGCTATCGCACGATTGCGCAGGCGTCGGAAGAGTTCCTGGGTGCCTATGACCATCCCAAAGTCACGCTGCACTCGATTCCCATGGCTGCATGGATGTCGGCGTTCAGCTCCGGAGATTATCGCGGAGTGGGCAAGTTCATGCTGGAATCCGCGAGAGTGGTCGCGAATGCAGGAGCAAATTTCGCCATCTGCCCAGACAATTCCTGCCATCTCTCCTGGCCATATTTCATTCAGGAGTCGCCGGTCCCGTGGCTTCACATCGGAGAAGTTGTAGCCGCCGAAGCAAAGCGACACCACTGGAAAAAAGCTGGCTTGCTGGGAACACGCTTCACAATGACCGGTCCCATGTACCGAGAGGTGTTTCGCGCACACGGAATGGAGGTACTGCCGCCGGGCGCGGACGATCAGAAGGTCGTGGACAATGTCATCTGGGATGAGCTCGTCCGCGGCAACTTTCCTGAGAGGTCGCGGATTCGCTACAACGAGGTAATTGCCAGGTTGAAAGAACGTGGATGTGACTGCGTGATCCTCGGCTGTACCGAAATTCCGTTATTGGTGCGGCCCGGTGACTGCCCGCTGCCTACACTCGATTCGACACGGCTATTGGCGATCGCCGCAGTGCGGCACGCGACTGAGGTGAAAGCAGAGGCCTGAGAGGCCGGAGGAAGCGCAGCCCAGGGCGTCAGCGCTGTGTGCGCATTCAAATGGCTGAGCCCTGAAGGGGCGATACCGAACGATCCGTCTCCGAAAAATGTTGCAGCCCAGTAGGACCTCGAATGTTCGTTCCGTTTATCCGAGCATTTTGGTTTTCATCTCGCCCACGATGCCGCCCTTTCAGGGCTCAGTTGTGACGACTAACCTGGCCCAGGGCTCACGCCACTGGCCTGCGCTTCTTTCGGCCCTTCAGGCCTGTGTTATTGAAGATGAGTTCGGAGAGGTTTGCTTCTCAATCGTCTCCACCGATCAGACTGCCTGAAGACGCGGGGATCTCCTGATCCTTGTACTGAAGCTGATAAAGCTTCCAGTAAATCCCACGCTGTGCCAGCAACTGCTGATGAGTTCCGATTTCGCGCAGATGAGCTTTGTGCATGACGATGATTTTGTCGGCACGCTGAACCGTCGAGAGCCGGTGGGCGATGATGATTGACGTGCGTCCTTCGACCATCGTCGTGAGCGCTTCACGAACGCGCAGCTCCGTGTCAGTATCGACGCTCGAGGTGGCCTCATCGAGAATGAGAATGCGCGGTTGATGAGCCAGAGCGCGAGCGAATGAGATCAGTTGCTTCTGTCCAGTTGAGAGTGTGCTGCCGCGCTCGCGCACCGGCTCGCTGAAGCCGCTGGGAAGAGTGCGGATGAAGTTGCCGATATTTACGTCATCTGCCGCAGCTTCGGCCATCTCCTCACTGACCCACTTTGAACCTAAACGAATGTTGTCGCCGATGGTTCCGGAGAAGAGGAATGGGTCCTGCAGTACGACTCCATAGCGGTGACGCAGATCGGCGAGATCCATGTCGCGGATGTCAACTCCGTCGAGACGAATCGATCCTCGCTGAACGTCGTAGAAACGCAGGAGGAGGGAAATGATGGTCGTCTTTCCGGCGCCCGTGTGGCCCACAATTGCAACGGTTTCTCCTGGCTCGATCGTAAATGACACATCGCGGAGCACCCAATCGAGGCCGCCCTCATGAGCTACTGGCTGCTCGGAAAATCCATGGCCCTCGTGCTTCGTCGATTTCACTCGCTGATACGCGAACCAGACGTTCTGGAATTCAATTCGACCCGGACCATCTACACGCCTCGGCGCAGCAGGAGTGGCGACTTCCACGGGAGTGTCGATGAGCTTGAAGATGCGCTCACTTGAAGCCATCGCCGATTGCAGGATGTTGTATTTTTCGCTAAGGTCTTGAATCGGCCGGAAGAATCGCTGCGCATATTGGATGAAAGCGACTAGGGTGCCGAGCAGACCCGCATTGATCAGCGCCTGACGGCCACCGAACCAGATCACACTGGCGATAGCAATCGCAGAGAGAATTTCGATCGTCGGGTAGTAGATGGCGTGCGCGAGGATTGCGTCTTTATATGCGTCCATGTGCTGCGCATTCACTTCTTCGAAATTCTTGTACGCGCGCTTCTCGCGATTAAAAAGCTGCAGCACGACGATCCCGCTCACATGCTCCTGGAGGTAGGCGTTGATGCGGGCGATGGCGACGCGGATGCGTCGATAAGAGTCGCGTACGCTTCGCCGGAACAACATTGTTGCCCAGAAGATCAGGGGCAAAACAGCAAGAGTTACTAGAGGCAGCCACCAATAGGGCCGCGCTATCCAGAACATGATGACAATGATTCCGGCGAGAACAAACATGTCCTCAAAGATCGATACGACACCGGAGGTGAACATCTCGTTCACGGCATCAACATCGGTGGTGACGCGCGTTACCAGCCGCCCAACTGGGTTGCGGTCGAAGAAGGCTATGTGGAGGCGCTGCAGGTGGGCAAAGATCTGACTGCGCAGATCGAACATCGCCTTTTGGCCGACCCACTGCATGTAGTAGGTCTGCAGAAATTCCATGCAGAAGCTGATCGCGAGGAGGCAAAGATAAAGCGCAGCGATTTGCCCAATGCCCACCAGCGGACGCGAACTCAGCCATGAATCAAGGAACGGGTGCCGCACTCCGGCCCGCGTACTGGCGAGGTATTTGTCGATAGCAACCTTGGTCAGGTAAGGGCCAAGAACGTCCGCTCCGGCTTTCAAGAGAATGGCGACGATCGCCAGCACTGTCTGCCATTTATAAGGAGAAAGATAGGCGAGCAGTCGCTTCATCAAGCGGCTGTCATATGCTTTTCCCAGTACTTCTTCTTCCTGATGGGCGTCGGGCATGAGGAGCTGATTTCATTTTAGATGGAGGAGCAATGAGAAGGTCGCACCGGCTCGTAATCAATTTCTTAGCAAACGATCGCCTCCTGACGAGTAGTCCAGATTGATGGATCGCCCGAACCCACAGCCCGCCGTTCGCACACTTCGTGCCAATCCCGAGGATTCAGGCCGCCGTTTGGATCAATTCCTTACTTCCGCACTGGAGAGTTTGAGTCGCGCGCGCGTGCAGGATTTGATTGATCAGCAAAAGGTCACCGTAAATGGGGCGACGGCACGGTCCTCGCTCAAGCTTCACGGGGATGAGTTGATCGAGATTGCCGGCGAGCTCGAACGTCCTGCGCTGAAAGCAGTTGCAGAGAACATCCCACTCGACGTCGTTTACGAAGATGAGTATCTGGCGGTAGTGAATAAGCCTGCCGGCATGATTGTCCATGGAGGTGCTGGTGATGAAGACCGCAATCGGGGAACTCTGGTGAACGCGCTTCTGTTCCGTTTTCGGAACCTAAGCGGCATAGGAGGAGAATCGCGTCCTGGCATCGTGCATCGACTGGACAAAGAGACGAGCGGGTTGATGGTTGTCGCGAAGACCGATGAAGTGCACCGGAAATTGGCGGCGCAGTTTGCCTCTCGCCAGGTGAAGAAAAAATACATCGCTTTGGTGATGGGATGGCCAACGGAGAAGGGAACCGTTGCCGCCGAGATCAGCCGTGACCGCCTTCGTCCGACGCGCATGACCACGCGCCGATCCGGAGGACGAGCAGCTGTTTCCCATTATCGCGTGAAGCGCAAAGCCGAGACGCCATTCGGAAAGTTCGCACTGCTGGAAGTCGAAATCGAAACTGGCAGAACGCACCAGATCCGGGTACACCTATCATCGCTACATCACCCGGTCGTGGGCGACGCGCTATATGGAGCCCCGCGAGTGCTCCGCCAGCAAAACATGCGAGTTGTGCAATCGCGACCTGCCAACGCAGATCAACAACTCTCGTTAAATCGGAATTTTCTTCATGCTGCAGTACTGGAGTTTGTTCATCCAGGCACGCACGAACGCATGAAGTTTGAGAAACCGCTGCCGTTAGAACTCCAGAACTTCCTCAAAGACTTAGGCTTTTCCGCTGAGTGAAAGAGAGGCAACATCGTGTAAGAGTGGTATCTGAAGTGCTCTTGAGTAATGTGAAAACTGCGAAAGAACCGGAATATAATTAATCTTTCCATGCGACTTACTCGTCTTCTGCTATTGCTGCCTTTTGCAGCGGCTCTGTCTCTGAGCGCGTCCGCTCAAGCTGCGCAGAACCTTCCTTCAGCCCCATCAGCAACTCTGGAGCAGCAGGCTGGACCTCCTCCTTCGCCGAGCACACAACAGCAACAACCTGCTCAGCAGCCGGAGCTGAAGCATCGCGAGAAGCCCGGCCAGCCAGTCCTGGAAACTCTTGATCCAAAACCTAGGCCTGCGCCACAGCCTCAAAACACGGCTGCGCAACCGGCTAGCGCAGCTCAGAGCTCCAGCGAGAGCGCAAACGATCAGGCCCCCGCGGTGGTGATCCGGTCGCGGGTTAACGAAGTAAATGTTGTGTTCGCGGTGACGGATAAACACAACCATTTCGTGAAGGACTTGAAGGCCAGCGATTTCCGCGTGTTGGACAATCGCATGCCGCCGGCAAGCATTCGCAGTTTTGCATCAGAGACAAACCTGCCTTTGCGCGTCGGACTCCTGGTTGACTCCAGCAATTCAATTCGTGATCGTTTTCGTTTTGAGCAGCAGGCGGCCATTGAATTCTTGAATCAGATTATTCATCCCAGCCGCGACGAGGCCTTTATTCTCGGATTCGATACGACTCCGGAGATCACTCAGGATTTCACCGGAAGTTCCGAAAAACTCGCTAACGGCGTTCGCATGCTGCGCCCAGGTGGCGGCACGGCGATGTACGACGCGATTTATGGCGCCTGCCGCGACAAATTGGAGAAGAAGAACGCCGAAGGCGGTGTAAGACGCGCGATCATCCTGCTTTCAGACGGAGAGGACAACCAGAGCCGTGTAACTCGCGACGATGCCATTGAAGAAGCAGAGCGTTCCGACGTGGTCGTCTACGCCATCAGCACAAATGTGAGCGGAACCAAGACGCGAGGCGACAAGATTCTAGAAGCTATTGCCGATGCCACAGGAGGGCGCGCCTTCTTCCCCTTCAAGATCGAAGAGGTTTCCGACGCTTTCTCGCAAATCCAGGAAGAACTACGCAGCCAATACGCGATTTCCTATAAGCCTGCGGATTTCCTTACCGACGGTAAATACCGGACGATTGATATTGAGGCCCTGAACAAAAAATTCAAAGTTCGCGGTCGCAAAGGATATTTCGCGCCTCGTGCGGAGACGGCGTCAGTCAGTGGCGGTCATTAATGCAGCTACAAGTAATTCATCCTTCGGGCGAGTCGCGTTGTGAGAATCCGCCCCTTACCCATTCCTGTGCGGCTTGTCTATTTCACCAATCCGCATAAGCTGTACACCGATCATGTCATCAACTGGCCTGCCTTTCGCGGCTGCGGAGATGAGTTCGCGGGCAGCGACTCTTAAATCCCGGTTGTCGCTGATGATCAGCTCCATATCTACGTCTCGAACTCCTGAATAAAAGCCGTAGGAGCAGGCAAGCAGCACATCGCCTGCAATGATTTGCCTTTCAGTTAGATCAACTGCAACAAATGTGTCGGTACCGATCGAGCGAGTGAGATTTTGGCGCGCAATAGACCGGACAATGTCTCGATCCGGAGTCAAGCCTAGCCGACGGGAATCATTCATAACCGTGTGATCGCGAGTAAGGAGTTCAGCGTGTCCACGGCGAACCAGATAACAACGAATATCTCCAACGTGACAAACCACTGCACAATCGGATCGCAGCGCGCATGTCATAACCGCAATTGGAAACTTACTCTTGCGGTTCATCTGTACTAGTTTTGAATTCGCTTGCTGGATTACGCGCGGCAAGAGCGCTCGGTGTAGCTCATAGGGACTCGAGTTGCCAAATGCCGCGGCTACATCCTGCAGAACGAACGCGGTTCCAGCATGCGCTGGTTTCTCGCCTCCGACTTCATCAGCTAGAGCAAAGAGCCATCCATGCGTGCGGCGTTCTTCTGGTGTTTTTGGAAGTGTTGTTGCAAAGCAAGAGTCCGATTCGCGGTCGCGCGAATCGTGCAACGACTGCGCATATTCGACATCGAGCATGGATCCGAAGGGAAGCAGATGTTGCGTAGCAAAATGCGGTTCAGCTCCACATCATAGTGGAAGGGCAAAGAGCAGGTTTCGAACCTGCTCTTTGCTCATATGATCTCTGCGTGCGATGCTCGTTTATTTGGCTTCGCGGCTATCGAACATGAATACCAGTCCCGCCGCAGCGGTGTTCTGTGACATCACAGGATTGTTGTTGCCTTTGATGAACGTTGGCTGATTTGACATATCACGACGGAATTCAAAGCGGCTGAGAATGTGGGTCGCAATTGTGCGCTCGAACGTGCCCGTAATGCCATTGAAATTCTGAGCAGTTCCGGTTGTGAATCCATCATGGTCATCGTAATACTCGTATCGGGTCGCGATAGCGTACTTCGGATTAAATGCGTATTTCACATATCCTGCTACTCCAGTCCAGAACACTGGATGCGTAATGCCTGCGACGCGATCTCCTCTCCCATAATCGGTGTTCGCCATTAACGAGAGCTTGCCGGTAGGGGAGTAGGTAACTACTGTGTCCCAAAGCTGGCGCCAGTTCGAATTGGCAGCTTGCTCGGGGCCGGCCATATAGTTTTGCGTGATGCTGACCTTCTTGGTTACGTTCCAGCCGAGACTCATGCCGTATGTTTTGCCGGTGTTGTTCTCGACCAGGTTATTCCAGCCGTTCACGACGTATCCCGTCAAAGAGTACTTATCGTTAAAAGCGTACTTTGCTCGCATACCGAAGTGGTAATAAGGAATCGCGTACGAAAATAGCAGCCCGCGCGAGTAATTCCAGTTATCTTTGGTTTCGATGACTTCGGCGCCGGCAGGAGTAACGAATTTTCCTACGTCGACCTGTAAGCCCTTTCCGGCAGGAGCAAGATACGAGAAATATCCTTCCTTGAGGTACTGGTCGAAACCCAGCCCGCCAGGATCACTCGCGTTGATCGCGTTCATTGCCTGACCAAAGCCGAGCGCGATGTGGTAACCCGTGCGACTATTTGTTGCAACTGGTTGCTTATCCACGACCAGTTCGATCATATTTAATGCAAACTGATTCGATGGACCATCGAAAGATCTAAAGCCGCTTGTTCGCGACGCAGGTTGATTGGAATTGTAGGCATAGTAGGTGTCCACAAATCCGCTGAAACTGGTGGGTCCCAACAGACTCGCCAGCGACGTCGAACTAGCGGCAGGCGTTGCTACAGCGGCGGCCGCTGCGGCCGGCGCTGCAGGAGAATCCTTCTTCAGCGCCGCCAATTGCGCGCGCACATCCTCGAGCTCGCGTTGAAGTTCCTCTACTTTGGCGGTTAAGTCGGAAGCGGTTGGGGCTGCGGTCTGCGCCTGAGAGAAAGATGGGGCAGCGAAAGGCAACAGAGAGGAAAACAGGGCGGCTAAAAGTCGAGTACGGCTGATCATAGTCGTCACTTCACCTCACGCGCTTGTCCTCTTCAGGCAAGCGTTAATGATGAAGAACAAACTATTATTTAGTTGCTGACATCGTCCAATGAATAGTTTCTATGAAAGGCATACAAAAGATAGATATCGCTATAGTTATAAGCTAAACAAATTAGTTACATCTACTATATCTATAGTAAGTTTTGTTAATGTAGCCGATAGGAAAAGGTGATGCTTCCATTCTCGTGCTCATGTCACTAATTTGGCGAAGGATGAGGCGCAAAAAAAAGGTAACCAGCAGGGTGCCTGTTGTTGCCGGAATTCCATAATCTCGATATGAGGCAGATTCGTGGACTCTTTGGAATTTCAGAGCATCAACTTCATTTCATTCGTAGACTCGAAACCTAGCGAGTCGTACAGAGGCTTTCCATACTTGCTCGCATGTAGCCAAAGAATCTTGTAGCCCTGGCTTCGACACCACTCAATCGCCTTGATGGTAAGGAGTCGCGCCAATCCCTGTCTTCTAAACTCTGGTTCGGTGTAGACGTTCAGCAAATATGGACGGCTGGTTTGCTCGGGGCTGAGAGGACCTGAGACCAATTCAGTGATGATCAAGCCGGCACCGGCGGCGACACGGCCCTCAGCCATGGCAAACCATCCGCGATAGGACCCGTCGGCGAGATAGCGCTGGATAGGCGGACGAGAGCTTTGCACAACCCGGTCGAGTACCGAGTCGTCCTGATAACCCATGTCATAAAACATCATCCGCCTGTGGTGGAGGATTTCTTCGAGATCGGCGGCCGACGTTTCTCGAATGCTGAATGCGGGTGCCACGGTATGAGTTGTCATTACTTGTTATCGATTCAGCTCATCTCAATTCAGATTCTTCCACTGCCGGGTTCGCCATGTCGTCCCGTCCAACTCGCCTTGATGCGCTGAAGAGAGTCCCATGTGCCTCGACCAGCGGGGCGAAGCCGGCAAATCCAATGGGCTTCGGAACGTCGTCATAAATGGCTTCCATCCCTCCGCGCATCGTGTAGGTCTCGTGCCAGAAACCTGTGCCGCCGCTGTCGCGCAGAAAGTCCTTCCACCATCGGCGATGTGGATCGCTGCGCGTCCATGCGAGCAGGGAAGGCAGATCTCGCCAGTATTGCCGCATGCCTACGTGAAGAGGGAAAAGCGAATAGAAAACCTGCTCATGATGGAGCAGTCCGTCCGGTTTTGCGGCCACCGAAGCGCTGATCTGGGGTCCAATGCCAAACAGACGCTTCAATCCGTACAAGGCGTTCACGTGCATTCCGAGATAGATTACGACCAGATCTGGATATGGGCTCAGATCGACGGTCCTGCGCTCAGTTCTACCAATATTCTTTGTAGTTCCCAAAAACACCTCCTGCCCAGATAAAGATCACATCATCACTTGTCTTATAGCGTTCATCCCATTTTTCATCACATTAATCCCTTGAAAACCGTGCATCGTCTGTTCTATTCTTCGCGGCCAACGAGAGTTGCACACAGATGCACGTAAGACCTGCGAATCGCGATTGTTTTGACGATCTCTTGGAGGGGACCGATGAAACTAAGTTTGTGGAGGGCGTTGTCACTCATTTGTGTACTTCTTGAAATTACAGCCATCACTTTTGCTCAAACAGGCACTTCAGCAGTCCGGGGAACCGTAACCGATCCACAAGGCCGCGTGGTTCCACAGGCCAATGTAATTCTTATCCAGACGTCAACAAACACAATACGTACCCAGAAAACCGGGCCGGTCGGAACATTTTCATTCGATTTGATTCCGCCGGGCGATTATCGACTCCAAGCTGATGCACCTGGCTTCAAGAAAGTAGAACTTGAAGCGGTACACGCGCTGGTTGCAACACCCACCGACTTGACGGTAGTCCTGGCGGTCGGAGCGACGACGGAAACTGTAACGATCATGGCGGAGAACAGTGCCGTCCAGGTAAATACGCAAGACTCCAGCCTTGGCAACACCATCGTCAGCAACCAAATCCAGCAGCTTCCTATGGAAGCGCGAAATGTTCTGTCATTGCTCAGTTTGCAGCCGGGTGTAACAAAGGACGGAAACGTTGCTGGTGGACGTATGGATCAATCCAACGTCACGCTTGACGGCGTCGACATCAATGACGCGCAGACAAACCAGGCAGGTCCAGATACGCTGGGAGGAACTACTCCGACGAGCCAGATTCAAATCGCAGGGCCGGTGCTGCGACTCAATGCTGATGCCATCGAGGAGTTTCGACTCACAACTCTGTCGTCTAATTCCGCCAGCGGCCACTCGTCAGGAGCTCAAATTCAACTTGTAACGAAGAGTGGTACGAATGAGTGGCGAGGAGCTCTTAACGAGTTCCATCGCAACACAATTTTCGAGGCGAACGACTTCTTTAATAATCGCAACGGACTGCCTCGCACGAAATTGCTGCGCAATACCTTCGGACCGTCACTCGGTGGTCCGATTATCAAGGACAAGTTGTTTTTCTTCTACAGCTACGAAGGCCGGAGAGATGCGAGTCAATCGGTTGGCAGTCCGAGCATCATTCCTTTGCCATCACTCGCGCAAGGCGTGGTGAAATTCATCGACTCGAACGGGCAGCTTCAGCAAATCAATGCCGCCGACATCGCCAATATCTTTCCCGATACGGGAGGAGTAGATCCTGCGGCTCTCACCGCTCTGGCTCAAGGCGCGAAGATTCCGGCTAATAGCAATTCGGTCGGCGATGGCCTCAATACGGCCGGAAATCTTTTCAACTCGCCGGCGCCGGTGCACTTGAATTCCCACTCACTGCGACTCGATTACAAGCTGACCCAAAACCAGCAGCTATTTGTCCGAACCAACGTCATTTACGATCACCTGCAGGGCTCGGCAAGATTTCCAACGGGGAAGGCGCCCACCGTGTGGAGTCATCCGTGGGGTCTGGCCATCGGACACACTTGGGAGATCGGAAACAACCTCGTAAACAGCTTCCATTATGGAATGACGCGGCAAGCGATCACCAGCGGGGGCGACACCTCCAGTAATCTCGGCTACTTCCGCCTGGTGTACCAACCGACGAACCTCACTTACGACAGCAGCCGCACCACGCCGGTGAGCAATTTCGTCGACGACATTTCTTGGACCAAGGGGCGCCACAGCTTTCAGTTCGGCGCCAACGTTGAGACGATCAGTAACCAGAGCGTCAATTTCGGTAGCTCGTTCGACAGTGCGACAACGAATCCGTCTGGCTACAAAACCAACCTCCTGATCAATGCGATTAACCAGTACTTAAGTGAAACACGCGGATATACCGTCTCGTCGGCTTACAAGAGTTCAGTGGAGAACGCTGTTACCGCGCTGATTGGGCGCTATACGCAGTACACCGCGAACTTTCTTTTCGCCCATGATGGTTCGCTTTTGAACTCCGGCGTTCCCACGAAGCGAGACTTCGCAACGCAGGGGTACGAGGGATATGCGCAAGATCAATGGAAGCTCACCTCGAACCTGACTCTCACTGGCGGAGTGCGCTACAGCTTGTGGCGTCCCGTGTACGAGCGGCAGGGTTTTGAAGTGCAGCCAACCATACCTCTGGGTCAGATTTTCCAGAATCGCGTGAATGCGATGAATAATGGCCAGGCTTATAACCAGGACATCATCATCAACCTCTCCGGTCCGGCAAACGGAGGCAAACCGCTATACAACTGGGATAAGACTGTATTTCTGCCACGCGTCGGTGTTGCCTGGTCTCCCGAAACCGGAAGCGGCTGGCTTTCGAAGATGTTCGGCAAAGATCATGCCAGCGTGATCCGCGGTGGGTTCGCCATGCTTCCTGACTACTTCGGAGAATCGATCGCTACTTTCTTCGACACTCGCAACACTTTGGGATTCTCATCGAAAACCACCATCCCTGTGAATACGTATAACGTCGGTTGCGGTCACTACGTGGTTGTTGGCAATGGTCTAACGTCCTGTACTCCCGCTTTAGGCCCGCAGTTTACATCGTTCACGCAAAATGTACGTTCGTTGCCGAATATTACCGTTCCTGGAAATCTCACGTTCCCGCTGCAGAAGTCTGAACAGGCGTTCCCGACCCGGATCGAGTCCTCTCTCGACTCGCAACTTACAACACCGAAGAACTACGCTGTCAGCCTCACCTATGAGCGGGAGATGCCGAAGGGAGGAGTGTTACAACTCTCATACCTCGGACGCTTCGCAAGGAACCTGCTTGCCCAGAGAGACATTGCCACTCCAGCAGACCTGCGGGATCCGAAGAGCGGCGTGGATTTCTACACTGCAGCCACGATGCTAGAGAAGGCACGGCAGGCTGGCGTGCCTCTCAGCCAGGTTGGAGTTCCCGGCGGCACAATTGGTCCAATCCCATACTTCGAGAACCTCTTCCCACTTGCAGGAATGCAGGCAAACCTGTGCAAGACGTGTACGAGCGCTACACAAGCCGTCTATCAGGATGCCCTGAACAACACAAACGACTGGACCACCACAATGCTCGACATGGAGAACCTCTCCACGCTCGGTCCCCATGCCTTCTACCAGCCTCAGTACGGAGCGCTAACCACCTGGACCACGATGGCGTACTCGAACTATCACGCGCTTGCAGTTTCCTATCGTGAACGTCTGCGTGACCTGACGCTCGACATCAATTACACCTACTCGCATTCCTTGGACGATGCTTCCGGCCTTCAGGCTTATGGCTCCTACAGTAACTCGGCATTGATCCTGAATCCCTTCCGCCCGCAGGACAACTACACTGCCTCAGACTTCGATATGCGTCATGTGATCAACATCAACTCCGTATGGCAGTTGCCCTTCGGGAATGGCAAGTTGATTGGTCATGATTCGCATGGCGTGCTGGAGCAAATCATTGGTGGATGGCAGATCTCGAACATCTTCCGCTACAACACGGGTGTGCCTCTAGGAGCGCCTTATGACGCAGCTGAATGGTCCACAAACTGGGAGGTACAGAGCTATACGAATATCACCCAGCCCGTCTCCGTCAGTGGCTGCAGCACCCGATTGGTGAAGACACCGCAGTACTTCGGAGCCTGCGAGCCTCAGGCGTTTCTCAGCTTCCGGAATTCCTATCCAGGTGAAACCGGATTGCGGAACTACTTCCGCTATCCGCACTACATAAATATGGATCTCGGAATGGGAAAAATCTGGAAGATGCCTTACAACGAGAGACATGCCCTCCAGTTCCGCTGGGAAGTGTTTAATCTCACAAACACCCAGCAGTTCCAAGGCCTCGACTTCAGCCGCAGCGGGTGGGGAATTAGCCCCGGATCGACAGCCCCGTCGCCAAACTTCGCCAACTGGACCAGCATGGTGCCGAACTCGTATCGCGTGATGCAGGCTGGTTTGCGTTATACGTTCTAGCCAAATCTGCTCGACAACAAAGGCTCCTTTCGCGTGGAAGGAGCCTTTTTCCTTGCCAATTTTGCCCGCGGCAATAGCGGAGTTGGGATATCATTCTCGCCAGAATTCCCCCTCATTCACTGCGTTCGAGCGCGCAGTCCACACCCATGCTTAGAAAACTGCAAATCCGAAATTTCAAGACATTTGGCGAGCAAGTTGAATTCGATCTCAAGCCGTTGACGGTTTTAATCGGCCCGAACGGCGCAGGGAAGAGCTCGGCATTGGAGTCAATCGCACTCTTTGCCCAGAGCACTCCGATTCCGGAACAGGCCCCACAATTCCGGTGGAGCGAACGATTTGTTGATCTGGGTGCAAACGGTCAGTCCGCTTTCCATAAGCCTGACCACGATCTCCAGTTGGTATTAGGGATTGAGATCGAAGCTGGCGAGCATCTTCGCGCTTGGCTTCGAAAGCACAATTTCGATGCCGACCTGCGCGCCGAAACGATCGGATACACAGTCGAACATCGCCGCGGAACCGAAGAGTGGAAGCACCATCTTTATTTGGACGGAGAACTTATCGCTACGAACGCCACTATGGCCCTGGGCCGCGGTGTTATCAAGAAGGGTCAGGGAGCATTTCTTGAATACCACTCCCGTGCTGCTCTCGAGCGCATGTTCATGCCGGCCGCCAGCGGCAATGCCGTCCTTGCCCCCAAACTCTTTGTGGGCACGAAGGCAATTGGCGGCAATGAGGTTGATGAGACGACGCAACATACTTTCGTCGGCTTCGGCTTATACATGTCGTTCTTGATTGCATGTTTGAGACAGAAGGTCTTCATGCTTGGCCCAAGTCGCCTGCCTGTGAGAGAGACTCCGCAGGCCGAAGCCGGACCATTGAGCGTTGGAAGACGGGGCGAGCGAACGGTTACGGTCCTGTCGGTGTTGTTTGCTCATCCTCGCCATCTTGCACAAGCCCGCCAGATTCAGCATTGGGCAGAGGTTTTCGGAATGGGATCGCTCACTAGCGGCTGGGTACGGGAAGAACTCCTGCACGCCGGATATCTGGACTCCGACTTTGATACACCGCTTGGTTTCGAGTCGGCGGGTTGTGGCGCTCAACAGGTGTTGCCGATCATTACCCAAATCTTCGCCGCACCCAGGAACAGTCTGATATTGATTGAAGAACCCGAAGCCGGACTGCATCCCGAGTCGCAGGCTCATTTGGCACGAATGTTCGCCGAATCTATAGGACTAGGACATCAGCTGGTTATAACAACACATAGTCAAGCATTACTTGAATGTTTGCAGGATGAATTCGCAGCGAGGGAGTCGAACCCTCCTAAAATGGCAATCTATGAATTAAAGAAAACATCTTTAGGTAGCACACTACAAACGCACTTTTTCGCGCCGACAGAGTCTCGAACGGCGGTTGAGGCAATTGACTCGCGTTTGCCGTCCATCGAACAAGTTCACAAAGCTCACGCCTAGCCTAAGCGATGCCTGATCCGGCGGAGATACTCCAAAAGCTGTATGTAGCCGGCTTTGATATTCAGAGCTTTGATCGGTTTCCACGAGCGATCGGAATCGGCAAAGGCGATTGCATCGCGTTATTGGAACCAGACGCAAACATAGGATTGCGGTTGCTCGGTCGACCAGGGTGGAAAATCAAGGATGCAATTGGTGTTCTGACGACTCACGGCGGACGCCAGGTCTTTCAGTGGAAGGGCGAGATCGTTGAAGCCACGCCGAATCGCCTCAAGCTGCTCGAGAATTTTGAAAGAGAACTGGCGCAGACACTTACGGACCGGAGTTGATTTAGCGGTGAAGCCGCTTACTCCCTTTTCAAGTTAACAGAATATCCATTATCGGACATTGCAAATATGCACGACAAATGGGCTCCAATCCTCAATCTACAAACCAAGCACCACCTTCGGTTGAAAAAGAGTTCCGGCAATTCGGTTTGCGATCGCGACTAGGCGTCTCTCTCCTGCGAAAACTTTCACCTGACGCGCTACGGAAAGATCTGAGAGGTTAACGGCACGACCATTCGCGATCTGTCCTGCTGTGTCGTGATTGACCGTCACTGATGGCAACTGCGGTAGGATGTGCCGAGGATGCAGCGAAATCTGTGCTATGTGTTCTTCTAGTCCCGCTCCATTGATCATTGCCTGGTTTCTTATTTCCTGAAGGCGCTCTAGCGTAATCGCCTGTTCCTGTTTGAACTCTCCGGACACGGTGCGACGCAGTTCCGCCAGATGAGCTCCGATTCTAAGTCTTTGTCCCAATTCATGAACCAGCGAACGGACGTAAGTTCCGGCACTTACGGTGGTCGAAAAGAATGCTCGATCTGACTCAAGACCAAGGATGTCAAACCGCTCAACGTGAATTGAGACAGTCTTGAGCTCCACGTTCTGATTCTTCCGTGCCAGCTTGTACGCCGGGACTCCGGACACCTTCTTGGCCGAAAACCGAGGTGGCTCTTGCTCGATATCTCCGACAACTGTCTGGCTCGCCCATTTTATCTCTTCAAGTGTCACTTTAACGTTGTCGCTCCGCGGCCCGACCTGCTCACCTTCGGCATCGTAGGTGTCGGTCGCAAACCCGAGCCTGATAATCCCTTCGTAGCTCTTGTCGGCCGCGGCAAAGAACTGAGCCAGCCGGGTATAACGTCCGATAAGTAGCGGCAGAACCCCGGTTGCTAGTGGATCCAGCGTTCCGAGGTGTCCGATTGAGCGCTCGCCGAGCAAGCGTCGTACACGGGCCACCACGTCGTGTGACGTGATGCCGGCAGGCTTATCGATTAC
>CAYZHX010000017.1:1743-5016 GCA_964476905.1 uncultured Terriglobales bacterium | reverse complement strand
TCGATGTTTCTCCATGCCTCATGGCTGCACCTGATTGGAAACATGTGGGTGCTCTGGATTTTTGGCGACAACATCGAAGATTATTTAGGACACTTTTCCTATTTGATCTTTTATCTGGTGAGCGGACTAGCCGCATCGCTTGCGCACATCGCGCTCAATCCGAATTCGACCATTCCCAGTGTGGGAGCCAGTGGTGCGATCGCGGGAGTCATGGGGGCATATTTTCTTCTCTATCCCTCAGCCCGCGTTTTGACCTTGGTTCCGCTGATCATTTTCTTCACATTCATCTGGTTGCCTGCGTGGATCGTCTTGGGGTATTGGTTTGTCTTGCAGTTTCTCAGCGGTGCAGCGACGTCGATCGCCTATGCCAATCGCACCGGAGGAGGGGGCATCGCGTTCTGGGCTCACGTCGGCGGATTTGTTGCGGGAATAGTCATGATCAAACTCATGCCGCAACGCGTTAGGCCGCGATCGAGATTTACCTACTAGTAGTCGCCTGATGCCGAAAATCCATAGTTCTGCCCGATTTCGCACACCGAGACCCGCTCCTGAGTCGCGCAGTGTGAAATACAGCTCGACTTTTTTGTCTGTTAGCAGCTTAGGAGCTTAAAAGCTCAGCAGCAGGTTTCTTTCACAACGTTCCACTCGCCGGTCCCATTTTGATCTCATCAATCGAAGTATTGGCAGGCATCGAAAGTGCGAGCACCACTGCTCGGGCTACATCCTGAACTGACATCATCTTTTCGCGCGGAGCTTCAGGCCAAAACTGCTGCCAGATATCGGTGTCGACCGCACCAGCGACGAGCGCCAACACACGAATTCCCTTTTCCCTCAGTTCCTCGCGCAACACGTTGGTCAAAGCCATAGCACCGGCTTTCGATGCGTTATATGCCGACATCCCAGCAAATGTCTGGTGCGCGGCGACGGAAAGATTGTTCACGATTACGGCTCCCGAAGTCATCAAAGGAACAGCCGCACGGCAGCACAGAAAGGTTCCATAAAGGTTCACGTCGATGACGCGGCGAAATTCTTCTTGCGCGAAGCGATCAACAGTCGCTAAGGCGTGGGCTGTTCCAGCGTTGTTGATAAGGAAATCGAGGCTGCCCATGCGTTCGCGAAGTGCATGGAAGAACTCGTGCACCTGATCGGGATTAGACACATCGCAGCGCTTGGCTGAAATCATAAGTCCTTCAGCCTTGAGTTGTGTGATCGCAGCTTCGAGTGCCTGCGGATCGCGTCCGGCAATCACGACTCGGCAGCCGTTGCGTGCAAGCTCGCGCGTGATTCCCAAACCGATACCCCGGCTTCCGCCGGTAACCACCGCCGTTTTTCCACTTAGCTCAAGCATTGAACTTGGTTGTCGTTTCGAACCGCATGACTGCGCGGTGAACAGTCCCTAAACAATCACGAAGTCGCGCTTAACGAGCAGTCCGATAAATCTGTTACCGGTATGGTCAGGCTGTCCAGCGTAGAGAGCATAGCCATTCCTCACGACGAAAATCGCGCAGTTCGGAATGACACTACGTTTATTAGAATCCGTTCGGCTTGCCCGACCGGATCAGCGAGAGGAACTCCTCGCGCGTCTGCTGCTGTTCGCGGAACGCTCCGATCATCGAGGAAGTTACCGTAGCCGAATGCTGCTTCTCGACGCCACGCATCATCATGCAAAGGTGGCGAGCCTCGATCACGACGCCCACGCCTATTGGCTCAATGGCCTCCTGAATTGCATCGGCGATTTGCTTCGTAAGCCGCTCTTGCACTTGAAGGCGTCGCGCAAAGACATCAACTAGGCGTGGAATCTTACTGAGCCCGATCACGCGGCCCTTGGGCAAATATGCAACGTGGACTTTGCCAAAGAACGGCAGCATGTGATGCTCGCAGAGGCTGAAGACTTCGATGTCCTTCACGATTACCATCTCGTCGTAATCGACATCGAACAAAGCGCCGCGTAGAAGCTTTGCCGGATCCTCCTGGTAGCCGCGCGTCAAAAATTGAATCGCCTTCGCTACGCGCTCTGGAGTTCGCTTCAACCCATCACGATCGGGATCTTCGCCGCCGATATTCTCCAGCACCTGCGAGTACAACTTCTCCAGTTCTGCTTGCGCTCTCTCGGCTCCGTTAACTGAGGTCTTAGGCATGGTCATCACACGCTTCACTGCTGCAGACTTCACTCGATCTCCTTTCATGACTTTCTAGTCGTGCTATTCCCTTCCCAATTCCCTTCCGCCGGCGTATTCGAATGAGTTCATCATCGTCTCTTCGATCCGGACTTTCTCGACCTTTGCCAGCCGGAAGCGGTCACGAAAGAGATGAAACAGCTCGCGCGAAAGATTCTCTGTTGTGGGCACCTGATTACGAAAGTTGTCTACTTCGTTTAAATTGCTGAAGGCAAAACGCGGCATCAGCTCGCGCTCAACGAAACCGTCGAGATCAGCGAGATTGCACACCATTCCCGTCTCGGGATCAGGCTCGCCACTCACTGTCACTTCGACCTTGTAGTTGTGCCCATGCCCATGCGGATTGTTGCATTTGCCGTACGTGGCGCGGTTTTGTTCTTCGCTCAAGTCCGGCGAGTGCAGCCGGTGCGAGGCCGAGAACTTGTATCGTCTTGTCAGGTGCGCTTTCATTTCTCGCCGTAAACGTCCACATACAAATCGTCGGTCTCGTACAACCGCACTCGGTGCAGCCTGGTGCCATTCAACTTCCCTGCCAGCCGCTTCCAAATCGAGATCGCCAAGTTTTCCGTTGTGGGAATCTTGTCGCGGAACTCAGGAATTTCCTTATTCAAGTGGCGATGATCGAGCACATCGATCACCTCCCGATTCATGATGTCCTTGAGCTGCTTTAAATCCATCACGAAGCCGGAGCGCGCATCCACATCTCCGGCGACCGTGACCTCCAGCGTGTAGTTATGCCCATGGCCATGCGGATTGTTGCACTTGCCAAAAATGCGCTGGTTTTCTTCTGGGGAGAGTTTTGGATTGTGATAATAGTGCGAGGCTGAAAACTCAGCCCTGCGCGTGAGATAAACCATGCTGTGCCTTGAGTTTACGCGTGATACCCTTATTATACGGTTGTGATCAGTAGTTCCCTTCTAATCAGAGTCGCTAGGCTGGTTTTCGTTGCAGTTTTTCTTGCAGCTACAGGATGCGACCGCGGCATGCATCCCGAATGGGTCGGCCACTCGGCGCCAGACTTTACCGTGTCCGACGCGCAGCGCACCGTTTCACTTCACGACTACAAAGGCAAGGTCGTCGTCCTGAACTTCTGGGC
>CAYZHX010000017.1:0-1643 GCA_964476905.1 uncultured Terriglobales bacterium | reverse complement strand
TGC
This sequence comes from uncultured Terriglobales bacterium, assembly GCA_964476905.1. Classification (GTDB taxonomy): domain Bacteria; phylum Acidobacteriota; class Terriglobia; order Terriglobales; family Acidobacteriaceae; genus Gp1-AA112. Next base: position 1,640 of record CAYZHX010000017.1, on the reverse strand, counting down.
TTTCTCGATATTGTCAATCACAATTCTTCCGATGGCCTCTTGAATTGCCGCCGATGTTCGCAGCGGAGACATGAGCGAACGCAATTGCACCTGAACCGTTTTTGCGGGATTTGCCGTGAGCAGCTTCTGCTCGAGCTTGCCGGCGAGATCCGAATCGAAGCCTTCGCACACGAGAACACCCGCGCCATCGATACGCACGATACTCACCGGCCCTTCTTCGGTCTGGAAAAAGGACGAGCTCTTGCAATCTGAATCTGCGCAAGCTGCGTCTTTGCGCGCGACCTTCTTCACCGAGGAGTAGCGGTGCGGAAGATAGTCGGCATAGATCTTTGCAAAAGCATCGGCCGAGTCGTCAGAGTCCCAACGCGACAAATAAAGGAGTCCGATCTTTGCCGTGCCCGTCAGCTTCGCATCTTTGCTCCCGGCAGCATAGTAAGCACCTCCGCGCCAGGCTTCCGCCATGTCTTTGGCTGCGGATTCATCCGCGTACTGCTTGGCCAGAATGCGAGTATCGAGCTGCCCGATCGAACCTTCGTCGTACTTCTCGTACCTTGATCCTAATTCGGGACGCAGATCCGGCAGCACCAACCACTGTGCCGGCCGATTATGCAGGTACGCCGTAACATCCATTACCTCGTGTGTATCCTGCGGCGGACGGCGAAACGCACCGGAAAACGCGGTTTCTTTGCCGCGCTGCAGCAGCGCCGATTCGAACGTGAGGCCGTCTCCATATGGAAACACCAGCGACTCGCGGATCATCAGAGGAGCTTTCTCCAGTAGAGGATAATCGCTGTTCGATGTCATGGCCTTCCGCATCATCTCCGCCACCTGAGGAGACTCGGCGAGCGTAGTGCCCGATCCGCGAAGCATGTAATCGACCAGCGTGACCATTCCCTGCCCTTCGGCTACGGCGCTGCGTGCAGTTGAAGCCTCGTCTTCGTCGAACGTGTATTCCTCTTTGTCTCCCGACTTGGGAGCTTTGGGGCTCTCCCAGTCCTTCAAATTGAAGTTCTGATCCTGCAGCGCGTGCGTGAGCTCGTGGGCCAGCACAGGCTTCTGCGCGTCGGCCGAAAGCCAATTGAGCAAATACATCTTCTTGGTCTTAACGTCGTAGTAGCCGGCGACCTGCTCTTGAAGAAGATCAATGAGGAATTTGTGAAGATCGAAGTCGCGCGGCAGCAGTCCAAATTTCTTGAGGACGATCTCGGATCGCTCGAGACGCTTTGCATCTTCGTCCTCATTCATCTTCTCGTCGACGTACTTGGCTACCTGCTCGCGACTCGCGAGCTCGCCCGTGACCTTCTTCTTAATCGCGAAGCCGGTGTCTTTGCTCAGCCAGGCGAGTGTGTCGTCGATGGAAGCAAACAGCTCTTGAGCCTCTTGCGGCGTGATCTTCTTTTCCGATGGAGGTGCCGCCGGCTGGACCTGTACACCAATGTCGCCCTTGCCGGAATCCGATGACGCGCTACTTCCTTTCTGCGCGGGAGTTTGCTGCGAGAAAACCGAAATAGAGACGATGGGCAGGAGAATCCATGCAAGAAGGCAGACGCCAATCATCGAGAAGCGCCTGCCGTGATTAGAAACCGGGTACAAACTTTGCATACAAGTTGATCTTACCTACATCCGCCTACTCGTTGCCC
>CAYZHX010000016.1:9330-40251 GCA_964476905.1 uncultured Terriglobales bacterium | reverse complement strand
ACGCGTCCAAACATTCACTTGACCTCTGAGCAGAGTTGCCGCATTTTGTGAGTAGCAGATGTCAGTTTTTGTTGCACATGTTGATGGCGGTTCCCATGGCAGTCCTGGACCCTCCGGGATTGGCGTCGTGCTCCAGGATTCGCAAGGCGAGAAGATCCGGATCTCGAAGTGGATTGGGCACCAGGACAACAACGTTGCCGAATACGTCGCCTTGCTCGAAGCTTTGCAGCACGCTCTAAAACTGAAAGCTAAGGTGCTGCGCGTTTTCTCCGACTCTCAGGTAGTAGTCCGTCAGATGACCGGCGAGTACGCGTGTCGCAGCCCACGGCTGTACTCGCTGCACTGGACTTGTCGCAAGCTGGCCCGCTCCTTTGACTTCGCGATCTTTCACATCAACCGCGAGTCGAACAGCGAAGCCAATCAACTCGCCCATCATGCCGTCCGATCCCGACTGCAAGAAACGTAGAAGCTGCTAAGCCTCTAAGCTCCTAGCTACTAGCCAAAACGCAAGCTGCGAAGCCACGAAGCCGCGGAGCTTCGAAGCTGAACGGCGCCAGCAAGACAGAGGATCCTTCGGCAAGCTCAGGAGGCAGAAAAGGCGCCTGCGCGCAAAGCGCTCCCCGCGATGACCTTGGGGCAGCGCGGTCGCGCTTCGCGCGCAGGGTTTCGGGAACTTACGCGCTCTTTCTTTGCGCCATGGTGGCAAAGAATTCTTTCGCGCGCTGCTCCACTTCATCTTTGGTGAGCTCTTCCTTGCGAGTAGCGACGCCCCAGGTATGTCCAAACGGATCGGTAAAGGTGCCGTAGCGGTCGCCCCAGAACTGGTCGGCGACTGGCATGGTTTCTTTTCCGCCGGCGGAGATCGCCTGTTTGAACGTAGCGTCCACATTGGGGACATAGAGGTTGAGGGTGGTTGTAGTAGCACCGAGGGTTTGTGGCGACTTGGCATTGCCTGGATTCTGCATCTCGTCGGCGAGGAAGATGACGGAGTCGCCAATCTTCAACTCGGCGTGACCGATTTTGCCGTCGGGCATGGCCATGCGAGATAGTTCCTGCGCACCCAACGCCTTCTTGTAAAACTCAATCGCCTGGGCGGCGCCTCGAATCACCAAGTGCGGTGTAACTGTGTGGAATCCTTCGGGAATCGGGCTTTTTGCGGACTTGGGCATTGTGCTCTCCTCAAGAGTATGGTTTTCGGTTGAGAAGTTTTTTCGTGACTGAAGTTGAGAGCGGAGGACCTTTATACGCCCGAAGCAGAGCTGGATCAATGACACAAGCTGCTGAGCTGCACTGCAAAAGCAACAGCAAACAAAGCTGCGAGTGCGGTGTCGGCGGAAGGTTAGCTGCTTATCTACCCTCCTCCTCCAAAAACTTCTCCACTTCCATCGCCGCCATGCAGCCCGTTCCTGCGGCTGTGATTGCCTGGCGATAGCGCCGATCCTGTACGTCGCCGCACGCGAAGACGCCGGGGACTTTGGTGAAGACGTAGTTTTTTGTCAGTAGATAGCCGTCGGGATCGGTGTCGAGCTGGCCGTTGATCCACTTCGCGTTAGGTTCGTGGCCGATGCCGAGGAACATGGCGCTGGTGGGGAAGTCCCATTGCGCGCCGGTTTTGAGATTGCGCAGGCACAGGCCGGTGACTTCTTTCTTTTGAACGTCGTGAACTTCATCCACAACCGTGTTGGTGAGAAATTCGATTTTGGGATGCTGGCGCGCGCGCTCCAGCATGATCTTCGAGGCGCGAAAGAGGTCGCGGCGATGGATGACCGTTACTTTACTGGCAAAGCGAGTCAGGAAGAGAGCTTCTTCCATAGCGGAATCGCCGCCTCCAATCACCGTAATTTCTTTTCCGCTGAAGAAGAAGCCATCGCAGGTGGCGCAGGAAGAGACGCCGTGTCCGATGAGCGCGTGCTCGCTCGGCAGACCGAGCCATCGGGCTGAGGCACCGCTGGCGATGATCAGCGTGCGCGTTAGCAGCTGCTGGCTTCCCAGATTGAGCACGAACGGACGTTTCTTGAAATCGGCGCTGACTATATGTGCCATCTGGTAGTCAGTTCCAAAACGGGCTGCCTGCTTCTTCATGTTCTCGATCAGCTCGGGGCCTTGAATGCCGTCGGGAAAGCCGGGAAAGTTCTCGACGAGCGTGGTAATGCTGAGCTGTCCGCCCGGCTCGTGGCCTTCGAGCACAAGCGGATTGAGGTTGGCGCGTGCCGCGTAGATGGCGGCTGTGAGTCCGGAGCATCCGGAGCCGAGGATCACAACATTGCGAACGGAATTGTCCATAAGTCTCGAGAGATTGGATTCGGCAGACTCGAATAAGACTCAAGCCGCAATTTTGGAACAGTCATTCTATAAGGAGACGCCGCTAATGGGACGATGCGCCTGCTGGAGTCGCCGCTTTGCTCGGCTGCGCGGCAGATGAATTCGCGCTCAGCCATGATATGTCGCTGGCGAGCACGGTTTTAAGTCGGAGGACACGACGATAGTCCGAGAGGATCGACGATGCCTGGGAGAAGATCGCGTCGTACTTGGATTGATCGACGCCTTCACACCGCGCCAGCGCCACCGTGGATTTTCCTGCGCGCTCCACGCGCACGCGCGACGCGGGGGTGTCGGCGCTGAGCACGGTCGCGGGCTTGCTCACGGAACTGGAAAGCTTGTCTTCGATCGATAGGGCGAGGAGGTCTTTTACATCCCGCCCGCGGAATACCAGCGTCTCAATCGTGCTCCCCGGATCGACGCTGAGGGAATACTGAACTGTCGCAAGCGGGGAATCTCCCTTTGCCTCACGACGCAAGCGAACATATTTAGAACGTGTGCCTTCCTCCACAGTCGCAATACCGCGCGAGATCTCGTAGTCGACATCAAACGCCGGCGATATTGGAAGCCTGGCCAGTGCGGCCTTTAATTCTTCTTGCTCATCGCTGCTCGGCGTGCAGACATTCAGAACGTTCACCTTTACCGGAGGACTCTGTTCATTCTTGTTCTCGCGAATCGCGTTTTGGCCCAGCGCGGCGCCAGAACAGAAAAGTGTCAGCAGCAGAATTGAGCGCACGAGCGGATTGTAAAACAGGAAGGACGACATCTCGACGTTTCCCAAGAAAAAAGCGGCAGCCCTGAAGGCTGCCGCGTCTTAAGTGAAATTTGGTTAGATCAGAACGTGATCTTCGCTGCCAACTGCAGCACGCGGCCAACGTTGGAGAAATTGCCGTCAATCGCCGCTGCCGATGCCAGTCCGAAGGTGTTTACACCTGCTCCGTTCGCAAGCGTCTGGGGAACGAGACAGGTGCCGGTGAAACCGACGCCGCACGGGTTCGTGCCGGCTGTGGGCGGGGCGTACAGCGTGTTTTTCGCCGACGTAATGTTCTGGTGGTTGAAGAGATTGAAGGCCTCGGCAATTAGCTGCAGCTTTGCGCGCTCAGTAATAGCCACACTACGCGTAAGCCGTGGATTGACAGTGTAGATAGCAGGCAGCCGGAATTGATTGCGAGCCGTTCCCGGAGCGCGTTCATTGCGACTGTTGCCGTCGCTGTTCAGATCGGAACTAACCAGAGCTGTGTACGGCTGTCCGCTCTGCGCATTGAAGGCGCCCGCGAGTTCCCATCCTCCGAGCAACGCCCGTTCGTAACGATTCATTGCGTGAGTGTAGTTATCGAGCTGCCACACGCCGCTGAAGACGAACCGATTACGCACGTCGTCATCTCCTGAAGCACGATCGAAGTTGATGTGCAGCGGATCGTAGACCATCTTGCTGTCATCGGTACCGGGCACGACCGCCGTCGCATCGGGACGATCGTCGATCACGTGGCTCCAGGTATAGGAGGTCAGCAACGTGAAGTTGTGCGCGAAGCGCTTGTTCAGCTCCAGCGAAAGTCCGTTGTAAATCGAACTCGAATTGCTCTCGAACTCGAAGATGCGGCTGAACGCTGTAATGGGGCGAGCGGTCGGGAATTTGTTGTAGGTAAGTGTCTGCCCCGTTCCCCCAACTGTAGCCGTCGCCGGAGTTTCGGTGTTCGCCAGGTTAATGTCACGCGTGCGCTGAATGTGCGCGCCGTGCACACCCGTGTAGGCCAGCGTGACGGAAGTATCTGCTGCGATCTGGCGCTCGACAGCCAGGTTGTACTGCTGTACGTATGGCTGTTGGTAGTCCTTCGCGAACAACAGAATCGTCGGCGGCGCGGACGTGAAGCCAGCCGGAGGAGCGCAGCCTGAATTCGCCTGTGGAGCCCCGCACAGCGTGTTCGGGTAAGAGGCCGGCAGAGCCGCTCCTCCCGCAGTGCTGAAATTCAGCGTCTGCACGTTGATGCCGTTGTTGGAAAGGGCGGTGCCATAGAGGATCGAAGGCGTGTTGGCATAGAAGATGCCATATCCGCCTCGAACTACGGTCTGAGCGTTGTCAAACGGCTGCCATGCGAAGCCGATACGCGGAGCGATGTTGTTGTAGTCGTTGGGGATCTTGCTGGTATCGAGACCGGCTGCGAGTGCCGCCTGATTCTGCACCGTCGGCTGCTTCACGGTTGCCAGGTCATAGCGGATGCCGAGATTCAGAGTGAGGCGAGTGCTTACGCGATAGTCATCCTGAACGAAATAGGCTTGCTGAAGTTGATCAGGATGCGTGGTCGCCCCTGTCGTTCCCGTTCCGGGAAATGCTTCCAGGAACGAATTGCCCGCCGCCGTCACAGGCTGTCCGAGCAAGCTTCGTCCGAAATCGTCGAGGCTGGCGAAGGTATAAGACCCGGAGAAGTTGCCGGGGAAGAAGTTGAGGATCTTGTCCACCAATGCATCGGCGCCAAATTTCAACGAGTGGCGTCCCCACACATAGGACACTGTGTCGCCGTACTGCTGCCGATGGATGGTTGTCTCACGCGGGCTAAACGAATTGCGGCCCACCGAGAGTGACTGTCCGGAGAATCGAACAAGCGCTTCCGGATTGATGCTGTTCGCCTGTCCCGGCTCGCTGTCACGCTGATAGCTGAACTTCGCTACGTTGACGAGCGTCGGGCGCAGCGTCGACGTGAGCTGAACGTTGAGGCTGTCGCTGTTCACGAGTGACGCGCCCGTGTGTTCGAAGGCACTGCTGGTGCCGCTGTTCTCGAGACCCTGTCCGGTGAACCGCTGTGCGTTGTAGCGAGCGGAAAGCTGATTGCGGTCGCTGATATTCCAATCGCCCTTCCCAAGATAGACGTCTTGATTGAAGGTGCGATCGTAATTGTTGACGCGCGACGCGAGGTAATTCACAGCAGCGGTTTGCGCCGGCCCCACAGGCGTTGGCAGCGTAACCAGAATGGGATTGCCGGTTACGTTGCGCTGTCCGTCATAGTCGAAGAAGAAGAAGAGCTTGTCCTTCTTAATCGGACCGCCAACATTTCCGCCGAACTGATTGAAATGATAGCCGGGCTTGAGAGGAAGAGGCTTTCCCGCACCCGCTGCAAATGCGCGCTGGAGGCTATAGATGGGATCGTTGGCATTCAGGCCGCGATCTCGGAAGAACTCAAAAGCCGTCCCATGATAATTGTTTGTTCCCGATTTGGTAACGACGTTGATCACTGCGCCGCCAGCGCGTCCGAGCTCCGCGGAATAGCCGTTGGTGTTCACCTGAAATTCCTGAACGGCGTCCTGGCTGAACTGGTACGGAGCACGGCCAGAGCCGGTGCGCCCGAGCGTCTGTCCGAAGAACGTGTTGTTGTTGTCGGTGCCGTCAACTGTGAGCGAGTTCAACGTGCCACGCTGTCCGGCAAAGCTCAGATCTCCGCCGCGGACGTCGCGTACGACTCCCGGCGTGAGCAGCGTGAAATCGAGGAAGTTGCGGCCGTTCGTGGGTAGGTTCGCAATCTGGCGATCGCCGACGGTGTCGCTCTGGCTCGTGCGCGTGGTCTCGACCACAGGAGCCTCGGCGCTTACCTGCACGGTTTCCACTCCAGTTGCAAGCGGCAGCTTCAGGGTGAGGTCCATTTTCGCGCCGACAGTGATCTGCACGTTCTGAGCGAGAGTATTGAACCCATCGTGCGCTGCGGCGACTTTATATGGGCCCACCGGCAGAAGCGGGAAGACGAACAAACCATCAGCATTGGTGGTGGTGTTGAACGTCTCACCAGTGGCCGTGTTGGTGGCGGTGACTTTGCTGTTGGTTAGCACCGCGCCTGACGGATCAGAAGTGGTTCCGGAAAGTGTTCCCTGGCTCACCTGGGCAAAACTGCCCACCGCCAAAGCAACAAACATCAAAGAAGCGACGAGCGATTGCACGATCCGGCGAACAATCGTAGAGCCGGGATCAAAGCACGCAGAAGACATGGTATCGACCTCCATCGGTGGTTGAATCTTCGCGGACAGGCGATCGGCCTTCAGAATCCGGCCATCGCGTCTCTTCCGCAGTTGAGAATTTCAGTGTTCTACGCAAAGAAGAACAGAAGATGAAAATCAGGAACATCGCACACGACGCCGGGATGAGAAAGCTGAATGCCAGCGCCAAATCAGAGTAGAAGCTGTTTGTAGAAGAATACCGGAAAATCCCGTCCGATCTGCTAAGGAATAGTGCTGACGCACAAGTTGTGCAGGTAGGAAGCGGGGTTGGAGCGGGACCGGTGGAAAGCGCCTGAATCGCCGTTCTTATGCTATCGCTACGATGGTTCCGAAACGTCCGTCGCCTGAAGTCTCTGAACCAACTCGGCAATTGTCCCGCGAACGTTGCGATTGCCGTCATTCCTATAGGCTTCGCCTGTGACGACGACATGAAGGCCGGCATTGGTCAGCAAATCGATCGCTTTGTTATTCCAGCTGGCAACGATCACAACATCGCCGCTGCTGCTATGCGCAATGTAGTCTTGGATAAGCTTTAGAGCGGGATCGTCCGAGCCGATTGGAACTACCAACCCAACGATTTTCGATTTGCTTTCCGAATTCTCCGCTGCTCCGACAATCATGCCCGCAGCAACCGTGTTGTTGCTGTCCGGATCGATGAGAACAAAACTGCCAGTCCTGCGGCTCTGAGCGTAAGAATCAAAGACCAGCTGGCGATCTGCCTCGACTATCACCGTGCCGATATCGTTCATGCTTAAAAAGCGAGCCGAATCAGTGCGTAAGGACTGGATGTCGAGCTTCGATTCGACTTCGACGTGTGCGCCCGTGGTGTGTGCCGCATGTTTGAGCAGATATTTTCGAGCAGAATCGAGCGGTCGCTCAGAGAACCATATCACCTGCGACCGAAACGTGTGGGCAATTTGTGGCGGATGTGATGCGGACACAAAAATGTCGCCGCGGCTGATATCAACCTCATCGGTAACCGTTAGGGTAATCGATTGTGGTGAGCCGGCCGACGATAGCTCGCCATCGTAAGTGACTATCGACTTCGCCTGAGTGCGCCGCCCCGATGGAAGCACGATGATCTCGTCTCCGACGGAGATTGTTCCGGCAGCGATCTGTCCGGAGTATCCGCGGAATTGGCTTGTCCGCTGCACTAATTGGACGGGCATGCGAAATGGCTTCGAATCTTCCGACTTCTGTACGTCCACTGACTCGAGATATTCGAGCAGAGCCGGTCCTTGGAACCACGGAGTAGTCGAGCTGCGATGAACGACGTTGATTCCCGAATTGGCGCTGACGGGAAAGAATTCCACGGTGTCAAATGCAAAATCACTGATCGCGTCCAACAACTCTTCCCGCAAGTCCTGAAATACGCCTTCAGAGTACTCGACCAGGTCCATCTTGTTGATCAAGACAACCAAGTGACGAATGCCGAGAAGTCCGATGATGTAGGCGTGACGTTTTGACTGGGGCTGAACTCCCCGGCTCGCATCGACTAACAAGATCGCAAGGTCTGCATTGGAAGCTCCCGTGGCCATATTGCGGGTGTACTGTTCGTGGCCTGGAGTATCCGCAAGAATGAACTTGCGTTTGGCTGTGCTGAAATAACGATAGGCGACATCGATAGTAATGCCTTGTTCGCGCTCGGCACGTAAGCCGTCAGTTAGCAGAGCCAGTTCAAGATCGCCTCGAGAAGCACGTTTGATTGCGTGCAACTGATCTTCATACACGCTCTGGGAGTCATAGAGGAGTCGTCCCAATAACGTCGACTTTCCATCGTCAACACTGCCGGCCGTTACCAGGCGGAGTAAGTCCTTTTGCTGCTCTGAATAGAGAAACTCTTCTGCAGTTAACGCCGGACTGGCAACTGTACTCAAAAGTACCCCGCTCTCTTCTTCAGCTCCATGGAGCCATCCTGATCATGATCGATTACCCGGTTCTCTCGCTCTGAACGACGGAAGGAGACGAGCTCTTCGATGATCTTAGGCAGCGTGTCCGCTTCCGAGCGAATCGCGCCAGTGCACGGACTGCATCCCAGTGAGCGCATGCGGCACATTACAAGCTTCGGTACTTCTCCCGGCAGCCGTGGCACAAATGGTTGCTCAAGCGAAAGTAGTGATGCGCCGCGAACCAACACCGGACGAGGCTTGGCAAAATACAGCGGCACTATGGGAATGTGTTCCTGATGGATGTACTGCCAGATATCCATTTCGGTCCAGTTCGAGAGTGGGAAGATGCGGACACTTTCGCCGGGACCAATGCGGCTGTTGTAGAGGTTCCAAGGCTCGGGACGCTGCCGCTTGGGATCCCATTGTCCCTTGGGATCGCGGACTGAATAGATACGTTCCTTTGCGCGAGATCGCTCCTCGTCGCGCCGTGCACCGCCGAAAGCTGCATCGAAGCCGCCCTCACGCAAAGCATCGAGAAGCGATTGAGTCTTCAGAAGCTCGCAGCAGCGCTGCGTGCCAACTTTAAATGGATTCGTGCCCGCATCGAGCGCGGCCTTATTCGTGTGCACAATCAGCTTCAGGCCGAGCTGTGCCGCCTGACGATCGCGGAATTCAATCATCTCGCGAAATTTGTAGCCCGTGTCGATGTGCAGTAATGGGAATGGGACCTTCCCTGGATAGAACGCCTTCTGCGCAATACGCAGCATGACGGAGGAATCTTTTCCGATGGAGTAAAGCATCACGGGCCGCTGAAACTCCGCCACTACTTCCCTGAAGATATGAATACTCTCGGCCTCGAGCGCTTGCAGGTGGGTAAGTTTCGTGCTCATCTTCCTCCGGCTCCTGCTGACTGGGCTGGCGCGAGCCTAGGGCCATCTTCTGTTTCAACGACATGAAGACCGCATTCTGTCTTGGAAAATCCCGACCAGCGACCGGCGCGCGGATCTTCTCCCGGAAGCACAGCGCGCGTGCAGTGAGTGCAACCGATGGAGGGATATCCGCTGTCGTGCAGCGGGTTATACGGAACTGCTCGTGAGCGGATGTATTCCCAAACCTGAGCTTCGGTCCAGTCTGCGATTGGATTTAGCTTCACCAGCCCGAACTTCGCATCCCACTCCAGTTTTCGAGCACCTGCTCGTGTTTGTGATTGCTCACGCCGAATGCCCGTAATCCACGCCGAGGAAGCTCGCAGTCTGTGCGTGAGCGGCTCGACTTTGCGCAGTTCGCAGCAGAGATCAGGTCGGTGCTTCCAAAGCTCATCGCCAAACTCTCGAGCCTGAGACTCAGGGCTCAATCTGGGACGAACGCGTTCAACGTTGATGCCGTACTTCTCTTCAATTTTGGAGATCAGCTCGTAACTTTCCGGAAACAGGAAATCGGTATCGAGAGTGAAAACGGCAAAAGGAGCGTTGATACGCGAGGCGATATCGATGAGCACCACGTCTTCAGCTCCAAAGCTGGACGCCAATGCAGCTTTTTCTCCAAACTCGCGTGCAGCCCAGGCTAGGAGCTCTTGCGCGCTCCAATCCTCTGACGCAGCTTGCACCTCAAGTAATCTCTCCGTCATCCTTCACTCCGGCCAGACTTGCCAACGAAAAACAAAACCCGCTCACGCGACGCTAGTGGCGTCTGGTGAGCGGGTTCGTGAATCGCGAAACTGTTCGGACTCTAAGTCATGCTTTACCAGAACGCAGCAGAAGTGTCATGTCGCAACAACGACAACATGGCATTGCGTTCTGGAAGTTGTGATTCATCCGAGAAGCTATTAGTACCTCGGCATTGGATGAAGTGTCAATCAAAACCGTTGCGAAGTTTGCGCAAGGGTGTGTGTCATATTGGCAGCATCAGCAAATCGAATTCGTCCCATAATCGAATTAAATTGCATCCGGCTTGACGCCTCGTGAATCTTTCCTGTACTTTGACTGGAATGTTTAGTTCGACTTTACGCATGGCTTGTCGATGCGCACTCTGCATCTGTACGCCGATGTGTGGGTCGATGGAGGCGCCGTAGTATCTAAGTAAGCGCATAGTTGCCGACGACCCACAACAAGTTTGTGGGTCGTTTTGTTTCTGGACCAATTTCCCGCAGCTCACACCAAAGAAAGGGCGCCTTAGAGAATGGAAGTTGTTCTCGGTTTTCTCATTGCAGCAACGGTAGGCGTCACAGGCATTGGCGGCGGCAGCTTCACGACTCCTGCGCTTGTCTTGCTGATTGGACTTCCTGCGGGCGAGGCCGTTGGAACAGCGATGGTCTTTGCGGCTATTCTGCGGCTGATCGCCGCGCCTTTCTACCTGGTACGCCGAAATGTCGACGGAAGATACCTGCGTTTTCTGCTGATCGGCGCCGTACCTGGCCTTCTCCTGGGAACACTGTTCCTGCGACTCATGCGCACACGAGTATGGAGTCCTGTAGCGCTGCTGATCATCGGGGTGATGCTCACGATTTCATCTGCGCTGACGTTTCTTCCGAGGATTCGCCATCCGCATTTGACGCGTGAACGCGGTCGTTGGCTTTCGCTGCTTGCATTGCCGATCGGCATCGAAACGGGATTCTCTTCGGCCGGAGCCGGCGCGCTGGGCAGCATTCTTCTGCTGAACTTTTCGGAACTTTCTGCTGCGACTGTCGTTGGGACTGACCTCCTTTTGGGAATCGTGCTAGCCGTGGTGGGCAGCATTTTTCACCTGAGCTGGGGATCCATCAGTGCGGCTTCGCTGCTGCGCCTACTCGCAGGGGGAGTCCCCGGTGTGCTGGTAGGTTGCGCGCTCGCGAAGCGAGTACCGGCTCAGAAGCTCCGCTTGGCTGTCGCCGCGGTGGCGGTAGCGCTTGGCCTGCAGCTGATCTGGATCGGCGGTGCGCCATTGGTACGAACGCAGCAGTCAAAGACTCTCGTACACAAACATTCTCAAACCTCAGACATCGCGAAGTCCTCGGCGTCGTACGCCCACATTAATGCTTCCGGCGGCGTGCTGCTTCAATCCTTCTACTCCCTTCCAATCGGCGTCACGTTTATCGAGCGCTGTTGTCGATAGATAAACTCCTGCGCCATTCCTGCTTCCCAAATCACTGTTCCATTCAAGAAAGTCGGAGAAAGAGCGTGTCGCGAAAAACACTTAAGGCCGCACTGCAGTTGATTGCAGTTCTAGCTTCATCACACATCGCATTGGCTCAGATGGTGGGCGCCTCCATCTCGGGAATCGTGCATGACTCCACAGGAGCATCGCTTCCAGCAGCGCAAGTCACGATCAGAAACGTTGAAACTGGTGCTCAGCGCGAAACTGTGACCGATGACTCCGGCCGCTACACGGCGGCGTCACTGCCGGTTGGAGTCTATGAGGTACACGTGCAGAAAGAAGGATTCAGCCCGCAGACCAAAGGCGGCGTTCAGCTTGTCGTTGGTGAAAGCGCATCTGTGAACATCACCTTGGCCGTCGGCGAAGTGCGTCAAGAGGTGACGGTCGTGGAAGTAGCTCCGCTAGTGAGTCTCTCAACGCAAGATACGTCCGGGCTCGTGAACCAAAAGCAGGTGAAAGAACTTCCACTGAACGGACGCAGCTACGACCAACTGCTCACGCTAAATCCGGGCGCCGTCAACTACACCTCCGAGCGGTCCGGTGGAGTCGGCACTTCAAATTCAGCTGTCGGGAACATGTTCGCCATATCGGGTCATCGGCCGCAAGAGAATCTATTCCTGCTGAATGGCATTGAGTACACAGGAGCCTCCGAAATCAACGTGACCCCGGGGGGCGCCAGCGGACAGCTTCTGGGTGTTGATGCTGTGCGCGAGTTCAACGTCGTCGCGGATACTTACGGAGCAGAGTACGGCAAGCGACCTGGGGCGCAGGTGAGCATTGTTACCGCTTCCGGCACCAACCAGATTCATGGCAACGCTTACGAATTTCTGCGCAACAACGTCCTCGATGCGCGCAATTACTTCGACCAGGGCGACACACCGCAGTTCCAGCGCAACGTCTTCGGCGGAGCCTTGGGCGGACCAATACGGCAGAACAAGGTTTTCCTATTTGGGAATTACGAGGGCTTTCGCCAGCATCTTGCCTTAAGCGACGTAACTCTAGTGCCGGACAATGCCGCGCGCTCCGGATACATAACCAACACAAATAGTACTCAAACATACATCGGAGTCGCGCCCGCTGCGGCTCCACTGCTGGCCCTGTGGCCGGTGCAAAATGGGCCTGAACTCGGCGGAGGCATCGCCGAGGCCTTTAGCCATCCACTTCAGACGATCCGCGAAGATTTCGGCACTACTCGGCTCGACTATAACCTGTCCGATACGGACACTGCATTTGGCGTTTATACCGTGGATGACAGCGCGGACGATACGCCATCTATCAATCCACTCAGCCGTGTCGTCGAAAGCCTGCGCGAGCAGGTCGTGAGCTTGCAGGAGCAGCACCTGTTTTCGGCATCTGTCGTGAACACTGCTCGCGTCGGATTCTCGCGTGCGAGCTATTTCTTCACCGGGCAGACGCCGGTCAACATTCCAGGCTGGGTGCCCGGAAATCCGGTGGGTGCAGTCGTGATTGGAGGTGGTACAGCGCTAAACGGCGCGTCGCAGATTAGTCCAGCGGGAACCAACGCTGGAAGTAATCTGACCACAGCGAGAAATCTGCTCACATATGAAGACCACGTCGACATCTCTCGAGGCGCTCACCAGATACAGCTGGGAGCGTGGCTCCAGCAGATTCAGGCAAACGACAACCTCGCGCAATACCAATATGGGCAGGCGTCTTTTTCCAGCCTGACCAGCTTCCTACAAGGCACAATCTCTACGTTTACCGTAATCCCAGCGCCGACACGCCTGAACTGGCGATCGATGGAATCCGCCGGTTACGTTGAGGACACCATCAAGGTGAAGCCAAATGTGGAACTGCGAGCGGGTTTTCGCTTCGAATCGACAAACGGTTGGAACGAAGCCAACGGACGCGCGTCCAATTATCTCTTCGACAGCGAGGGCGTAATTCAAACTCAACCGCGCATCGGCAGTTCAGCTTTTTCGAAGAACCGCGCTAAGTTTCTGCCGGAGCCGCGCCTGGGATTGGCGTGGTCTCCTTTTGGGAACACTAAGACTGTTGTTCACGCTGGCTTCGGGATCTATCGCGCCCTGCTCGACAACCTCGATTACCGCCTTGATCAGACCGCTCCATTCAACACGACGCAGACGTTCAAGAATGTTCCGCTTGCGAATCTGCAAATCGCTCCTGGAACTGGAGTGCCCGCAGCCAGCCTGATCTCGCCAAGCGGGATTCAACCTGACGCTTTTACGCCGACCGTCATTTCATACACGCTGAAAATTGAGCGTGAGATTGCGGCGAACACGTCGCTCAGCGTCGGGTATGTTGGCTCGCATGGCTATCACGAGATGCTATCGGTTGATGCCAACGAGCCAGTGCCAACCATACAGGCTGACGGAACTGTCTTTTATCCGAAAGGTGCGCCGCTGGCCAATCCGCAGCTTGCGAACACCACGACCTGGTTTTCACAAGGAGTAAGTTCTTACAATGCGCTCGAACTTGACGTTCGACGTGCATTCAGCGGCGGCCTGCAATTTCGCGGTACGTATACTTACGCCAAAAGTCTCGATGATGGCACCGCCTGGAACAGCAGCGTCGGCGCGAACGCACCGGGATTCGTGATGTATCCGGCAAATCCCAAGTTGGATTGGGCACCATCGACCACGGACGTCCGCCACCTTGCGGTAATCAACGCGACTTATGAATTGCCCATTGGAAGAGACAAGCTTCTGTTTCGAAACATCGAAGGCTGGGGTGACAAGCTGGCGAGCGGCTGGAGTCTGAGCGGGATTGAGACCCTGCAGTCGGGATTTCCTTTTACCCCGCAGTTAGGCTTCAATCCCACGAACAATGGCGATAGCCGAAACCCGATTCGTCCATCGTGGAATCCAACCTTTGCCGGGCCAGTGATCCTCGGGAACCCCAGTCAATATTTCAATCCGAACGCGTTCCTTCTTCCCGCTTCCGGAACCTATGGCAACGTAAGTCGAGATTCGCTGACCGGACCTGCGATCGCGCAATTGGACGTGGCGCTATCAAAAACCACAGCATTACTGGAGAAGGCTCATTTCCAGTTTCGCGCTGAGTTGTTCAACGTGCTGAATCACACCAATTTCGCGACGCCCAACACGGTGGTGTTCTCTTCAGCTTCGTTATCACCGTCGCCAACTGCTGGAGTGATCACGGCAACGTCGACCTCCTCGCGACAGGTTCAGCTTGGGCTAAAGATTCTGTTTTAAGGCCGTAGCCGCAGAACCTGAATCAACGTGGATCTGATCAAGTTCCTGTCATGTTTTGACCAGGCTTTTCAATGCATCTACGTTCTTCTGATCGTCGCCGGGAGCATCGATTGGCGTCTCGGCGATAAATGCCGCGTGAGTCGTTCTGTGATCGTTCAGCAGGCGGCGAAATGGCTCCAATCCGATGCTGCCTTGCCCGATGTGCTGGTGGCGATCGAGCTTGGACGCACGTGCAGCTTTGGCATCATTGCAGTGCCAAACTGGGATGTTCTTCAGGCCAATCGTGTTCTCAAGATATTTCATTGTGTACTCGTAGCCCTCGGGCGAGACGAAGTCATAGCCGGCCACATGCATGTGGCATGTGTCTATACAGGCCGCTACAGGCAAGACGGGACGCAAACGATCCACCAGTTCTGCAACCTGCTCGAATGAACTTCCCAACGAGTACTCCGCCCCGGCGGCATTCTCGACCAGCACCTTAAACCCACACCCTTCCAGGTCGAGCCGATTTGTAGCTTCTGCAATCGCGCTCGCTGCCCGCTGGAGGCCTTCTTCACGCGTGAGTCCCCGATACGATCCGGCGTGCAGGACAAGATACTGCGCTCCAAGCGCGAGCCCGCGCTCCACTTCGGCACGAAAGGCTTGAATTGACTTGCCGAGAAATTCGGCAGTGGAACTCGCCATGTTGACGAGATAGCTGGTATGGATCACCAGAGGCTTGATCCCGTATTTCTCATTGAGGCGGATCATCTCCTCACACTGCGGTTTAGAGAGCTGATAGGGCCTCCACATGCGCGGCGAGGAGGAGAACATCTGAAAGGTGTTGCAGCCCAGGCGATAGGCGCGTTCGGCAGCCGTCTCCGGACCACCCGATGTTGAGGTATGAATCCCGACTCGGCGCGAGGTGAGCTTTGGAGGAGTGGACGGAGCAGGGCGCTTCAGGATGTCCTTCGCTTCGCGCTCCCACTTCGTCCCCACCAATCGAGCATAGCAGGAGGAAATGCCGTGTTATTGCGGTGCGCCGGAAGGATTCATTAGACTGGCTCTTCCCAAGGAGCAAACCAGATGTTGGTTGTGATGAAGGCGCAGGCCACCGAAGAGCAGGTGCGCGAGGTCTGTCGCAAGATCGAGTCTCTCGGATTCCGTGCACATCCGATCCCTGGCGCGCAGCGCACGGCGATTGGCATTACCGGCAATGACGGTGCGCTCGAGGCCGGCACTCTGGAAGAGATGTCGGGAGTTGGCGAAGTTATCCGCGTCAGCAAACCGTACAAGCTGGTCAGCCGCGACGTGAAGCAGGAAAACTCGATCATCCGCTTCCCCAATTCCCACGTGACCATAGGCGGACGAGACATCGTTATGATGGCAGGCCCATGCTCGATCGAGTCGCGCGATCAGGCAATGACCATAGCGGAGCAGGTCGCTCGCAACGGTGGACACTTCCTGCGAGGCGGCGCATACAAGCCGCGCACTTCACCTTATTCGTTTCAAGGTCTCGGCGAAGAAGGTCTCAAGATCATGGCTGAAGTCCGCGAGCAATTCGGACTGCTGATCGTCACCGAAGCCGTAGACAACGAATCGCTTGATCTGGTCGAACAATATGCGGACATGATTCAAATCGGCGCGCGCAATATGCAGAACTTCTCGCTTCTTAAACGCGCCGGCCGCTCTCGGAAGCCGGTACTTCTCAAGCGCGGAATGTCAGCAACGTTGGAAGAGCTGCTGATGGCAGCCGAGTACATCTTGAGTGAAGGCAACTACAACGTTGTGCTCTGCGAGCGCGGCGTGCGTACTTTCGCCGATCACACTCGCAATACTCTTGACCTGAGCATTGTGCCGGCAGTGCAGCGCCTGAGCCATCTTCCAATTTTGGTAGATCCTAGCCACGGCACTGGCAAGCGCAACAAAGTCCTGCCTCTTGGACGCGCCGCAATTGCCGTAGGTGCCGACGGATTGATCGTGGAAGTCCACCACGATCCCGATCACGCCTTGAGCGATGGCCAGCAATCGATCACGCCCGACCAGTTCCTAACGCTAATGTCACAGGTGAAGCAGATTGCCGCCGTGTTGGACCGAGGAGTGGTTGCGCCGGTAAGCACATTGAAGGCCAACGTCCATCTGACATTGCGCTAAATTCCGCGTGACTTCGTGACTGTGCTGACTTTTCGCGGCTTGCACCTGTAATACAATGCCGAACACTAATTGCCATGAGCCTCTACGCTGGGAATAAGCTGCGGCATGTCCGTGAGACCCTAGGTCTTACATTGCGCGACGTCGAAACTGCCACTTCGGAAATTGCGGCCCGACACGCGAACCAGGAGTTCTTCATTCCTTTCAGCCGTTTGGCGGAGATCGAAACCAAGGGACTGGTGCCGAGTATTTACCGCATCTATTCTCTGGCGGCGATCTACCACTGCGATCTGCGCACGATTTTTTCCTGGTACGAGATCAACCTGGATGCGCTGCCGGAGGATGGCAACATTGTGCCGATTCCGCGAACTCATCCGTTCGGGTCGGTGCCGCATCCGGATAGCCTGATGCTACCGGTCGCGATGGACCCGGCGTTCGACGTGCGGAGAACCATGGATCTTGCGCGCATGATCCAGCGTTGGGGAGTGGTTCCACTGCAGTTTATCGAGGGATTCCGGCGAGGATCGCACAGCTATGCATTCATAGGTACAGAGGATTTCACGATGTACCCGCTGTTGACGCCCGGTTCATTTCTTCAGGTGGATATGCGTAAGACCGAGATCCTGAAGGAAGGCTGGCGATCGGAGCACGAGCGCCCGATCTACTTTGTTGAGACACGCGAGGAGTTCATTTGCTCATGGTGCAACGTCAGCGAAGCCGGGCAGTTGGTGATTCAGCCGCATCCTATGTCGCCAGTGAAACCTCGGGTATTTCGGTATCCACAGGAAGCCGAGGTTATCGGGCAGGTGGTGGGAGTTGCGATGCGGCTGGGCGAGTGGAGCCCGTCTCCGCAGCACTCAACATCTGCAGCGCCAGCACAACTGAATTGAAGTGCAGAGTGGACCAGTTGTTGGACTCAACCGGGACCACCTTTGACTTAACTTCTAGCAACCGCGCGACCTGTCGCCGCCATTCGCGGAAGCTTTCTTCGGATCCTCCAACCACGAGATCAAGAATCGGAGTGCGCAGCAGCTGCGCATAAAGATCGGCGTGCACCCGTGCGAGTGCCGCCTGACTGGCTGTTTCTCCGTGCATTCTCGCGTGTCCCCAGTGCTGGTAGCTGCCATCCTCAGCTCGCAATTCGGCCAAATAAAGCAGCTTGGCCAATAGTCCATGAATCTTGGGCAGCGTGCGGCTCTTGATGTCTTCAAAAGCGGAAAGTCGCACACCCTTTGTTACGAATTCCGCAATCGTCAATTTTTCGTCTGAACGCACGCTAATCGATCAATTCAAGGAATGCTTCGGCGCAAATCCATTCAAGGAGTTGCGCTATGCGAAGGTTCCTTCTCATTGCAGCTACCATACTCGTGCTTGCTAGTACATTGTCAACCGCTTCGTTCGCCGATGGAGGCGATCCGGTGCCGATGTGTCCACCCGATCAGCCTCAGTGCGTGATCGGATAACCTATCTTTGATTTTCTCGAAGGTCCGATGTATGGTGACACGACCTCATGCATTGGACCTTGCAAAATATCGTCTGGATTTGTTCCGGATTGCTGGAGATTTCTTGCTGCGTCGCGATGGTCCTGCGCGGAACCTGGCGAGAATACCGCGTCTTCTGGTCGTATCTGCTATCGCTGTCTGTGCGCACCGTGGTGTTGTTTTCGATTGGCACAGATCACGCCCACTATCGTGCGTACTTCTACTCGTACTGGATCGGCGAACTTTTCATCTGCGTCCTGGGATTCTTTGTCATCCGCGAAGTTTTCGGGAAGGCGTTCTCCGGACAGATCGGACTCAAGTACTGGGGAGACTGGATCTTTGCTTGTTCCCTCATAGGTCTTCTGACAGTTGCGTGCTTCAGCGGCGCCAATCAGCATGGCGATTCCAATCGTTTGCTTGCGGCCATTCTTGTCCTGAAATGGGCTGAATCGTTCGTTCGCCTGGGTGTGTTGGCAGCGCTGTCGATCTCCGTGCTGCTGCTGGGTCTGCCGTGGAAGCATCATGCGATCGGCATAGCGGCTGGATTCGCATTCTATGGCTCGATTGAGCTCACTGTGCTGGCTACCCGGCTCCGTGTAGGCAGGCAGGCAAATGGGTGGGTCTTCTGGGCGTTCATGTTCGCGGGACTATTCGAAAACGCCATCTGGGCTTTGTATTTCGTTCCTCGTCTGAATCCAAAGCTATTGGAGTTGCGAGTTGGCAGCCGTCATGCAACAGCCAGCCTGCTTACCTCTCAAAAAGCTGCCGATGCGATCTGGGAGCGCTGATGCTGATAGCATGCTTCGCTATCGCAGTCCTGATGCTTGGATTCGCGCTCGTCTGGATTTTCAAAGGCTTCGTAGTCGCTCCGACCGCCCGATTAACACAGATCGACGTGATCGCGTTTCGCAATGTCCTTTCCCTCGAAGACAGTCACGTCATTCGCAAGCGTCTCAGCAATTTCTCCTATCGGCGATTAAAGCGTGCCCGGGTGCGAGCGGTGCAGGAATATGTGAAGGCCATTGCGAGCAATTGTGCAGTTACAGTTGGGGTACTACGCGCCAAGGCTCCTGAAACCAATGAATCAGTGCAGTGCGAGCTTTCGTCTCTTGTCAACGAAGCCCTTCGCATCAGGCTGCTGTGCCTCGGATTCTGGATTGTCCTATGGGCAGAGTTTATTTTCCCAAATCTGGAGATTCGCCCGATGCGGATTGCCGGTGGGTATGAAAGACTTCATTCTTCGGCTGAAAGATGCTTGAGATCGGTACAGGCGCCTTCGTCGGCGCTCTAGACGAGCCGCACAGCGTGCTCTTCAGCCTTGTTTTTTGGGAAGAATGGCCGAGCGCGTCGGCGGAGGCGGCTCTCGTCGTTCGCCGGTGTACACGCGATCGACACCGAGTGAGATTGGGGTGCCACTGTGCAGCCCAGTCCAGCGTTCCGATACGACCATCGAGTTTCCCGGATTTTGCGCGTCGTACTTCACTGAGGTCGGCACTCCAATACGGCAATTGTGAAGATCAACGAGCTGTCGCAAATGCGTCACGTCCTGCGATGCTTCGTACTGCACTCCCGCGACATCGTAGTTGTAGATAAGAAGCTGTTGAGAATTCGGTTGATCTGAATTTAACTCCACCACATCGATCACCGTCCCGTCAATGATTCGTCCCACGCGGTCGAGATACTCGCGACGTTCGCGCTCGCGATCTTCGGGTGTCTTCCTTTTACGGGTCGCGAGGTGCAGTGCAGTTACCCCGAGGGCAACAGCAACACCGCCGAGGATGGCATAAAGACGCAACGAGACTAGCATGACTTCCTTGACGTCCAGAGTAGAACTCGGAGGATACATAAAGCTTACCGCGAGATGCGGCTTTTCTCTATCGAGGGAAGCACCTATTACCAAAAGGTGTTCCGGGTTTCGAATTTCAAGCAGACCGACTGTCGCTCACATTCCGTCGTAACTCGGACCGCCGCCACCTTCTGGTGGTACCCACGTGATGATTTGGTATGGATCCATGATGTCGCAGGTCTTGCAATGGACACAGTTCGCGAAGTTCACATGGATCTGCTTGCCATTCGGAACGTCAGAGGCTTCAACCATCTCATACACTTTCGCAGGGCAGAAGTGCTGGCACGGATTGCCGTACTCGACCGCGCAGCGTGTGTTGCAGATGTCCGTGTCGTGAATGACCAAATGAATCGGCTGGTCCTCTTCGTGCTTTGTGCCGGAGTGATAAACGTCTGTGAGCTTGTCAAAAGTCAGCTTCCCATCGCCTCTGGCCGCACCAAGCAGGTGCTCGCGCCCATATCCTCCGGCAGGAAGATTCCCGATGTGCTCGAGGCGTTTGTGTCCGGCGTGAGCGGCGTAGCGTTCGTGTAACCCGCGACCGAGCGTGATCTGCTGAATCGCCGTATGGAACATTCCTTCGAGCATTCCCTTTTCGAAACCTTGATGGAAGTTACGGACCTTCCATAGTTCTTCGCGAATCCAGCTCTTTTCAACCCGGCTTTGGTATCTCGCGAGCTGATGCGCGCTGAAATTGCGGTCGACCAAAGCTTCGTAGGCTGTCTCGGCGGCGAGCATGCCACTCTTGATCGCGAGATGAATTCCTTTGAGCCGCTGAGAATTCAAGAATCCAGCCGAATCGCCTGTAATCATCCAACCATCGCCGGAGAGCGGCGGGACCGCGAACCATCCACCATAGGGCATCGATTTCGCTCCATAGCGAATCATCTTTCCGCCATCAAGCAATTGACGCACGAAGGGATGAGTCTTGAACGTCTGCATCACATGATGCGGATCAAGACGAGGATCTTTGTAGTCAAGTCCCGTAACGAAACCGAGGGAGACGATGTTGTCTTTGCTGCCGTAAATCCATGCGCCTCCGTATTCGTGCGTGGTTAGGGGCCAGCCCAGCGTGTAGATCACCTCGCCTGCAGCGATGCGTCCGGCAGGTACTTCCCAGAGCTCCTTCACGCCCACGCCGTACGTCTGAGGATTGCGATTTTTATCGAGATTGAAGCGGCCGATGAGTTGCTTGGTCAACGATCCACGCGTGCCCTCGCAGAGGATCGTGATCTTCGCTTTGAGATCGTAGCCCGGCTCGAAATTCGACTTCGGCTGATTCTGCTTATCTACCCCCTTATCGTCAGTGCGCACACCAACTATGCGTTCCTCTTCGACAAGCAGCTCCGATCCGGCAAATCCAGTGAATACAGTGATACCGGCGTGCTCAACCTTCTCGCCAAGCCACTTGGCGAATTTGTTGATTGAGATCACGTAATTGCCATGATCCCGCATCGGTGGAGGCGTGATGGGGAACTTGAACTTCGACTTCTCAGTTAAGAAGTAAACAGCCTCTTTTCCCACTTCGGCATCCAGCGGAGCTTCCTTTTCAAAGCCCGGCAGAAGCTCGCGCATAGAACGTGGATCCAGCAGTGCTCCGGAGAGGCAGTGCTGTCCAACTTCGCGTGCCTTTTCCAGGACGTAAATGTTTTCTTTGCTGAGCTGCGCGTTGGGATGGGAGCGATTGTGCTCATCGATCAACTGAGAAAGACGAAGAGCACACGCCATTCCAGCAGGACCGCCACCGACTATAACAACGTCGGCCTCCATCTGGGGGCGTTCTACGTTGGCGAGGGGCGTACGAAAGATCATTTGATTTTTGTGAGGGCCTGACCGGAGTCGGGTGGCTGAGGCACGAGATACTTGTCAAGGAATGAGACCAACTTGTCGCGATGAGCCTGCTGATAGGCGAGAAAGTCCTGAGCGATCTCCTTGTCCGGTCTCACTAAGAGGACATAAGGCTCGAGCATGCCGTCAGCCTGAATGCGGGAGAGCAATTCAAGCGCTGGCGTGGGGTGCTTCACAGTGCCGCTCTTCTTTTGCTCAGCATAGCCAGTCGCGGCTGGCGATAAAGAATCCACTTCCTCCTTGAGGGAATGCCTATAGTTCTTCTCGGTGGGAAACTCTTTGGCAAACTTCTCCTGTCGCCAGAGCGCACGCTCCATTCCGTACATCAACCAGGCGGAACTGCCGTCGTCTTTGCCCAACGTAGATGGGTCCAGGGTAATGTTCATTCCTCCATTGGAGTTCTTGGAGACAGAGCTCGGTATGGAGAAGTTCATCTGATTGAATGACAGATGAGTGGACGCCAGCCAGTTCTTGATTCCAACCCAGGAGGCATTGGAATAAGGAAACGCAGCTATGCCCTGGATATATTTCGATCGCGCTTCGCTCATGTTGCCTTGCTGTAACAGAGCGTCTCCCCAATAACGATAGGCGGTTTCGGTGTTTGGATTGATCTCAATCGCACGGCTAAACCACTCTCCAGATTTATCGGGCTGCTTGAGCCGAAAGTACGCGTCTCCAATATCCAGCGCTGCGATGTAAAGCTTCGGGTCCAACTCATACGCCGCTGCATACTCACGAAGTGCATCGTCAAATTTGCCTTCAGCGAATGCGGCTTCCCCTCTGTGCATGGCGGCATCCACTGCAGCTCGCGGTGAAAAGCTTGTACGTTCTCCGTTTTGAGGAAGAATCTCCAGCAGAGTATTCAGCAATTCGGAATTATCACCCAATGATCGAGCCTTCAAGAGCTCCTGCCGCGCTCGAATCAGATCGGTTTTAGCTTGTTCCGGATCGCTATCAATATCTGACTTGCTGATGAGGGAAACACCCAATTTCTCGTGCGCAACTACGTCGTTGGGATATCTGTCAATGACACTCACCAGCAAAGGCACAGCTTCTGACATTCTGTGTTGAGCGTACAAGTCCATGGCTTTGATGCGATCAGGATCCGTGGGATTCGTTGAGGCACTCAGCCCTTGAGGAGGGGCTGGATTTTGCGAAAAGCCGGATAGTGGAAGACAGAGAACCAACAGACAAATCGAGTGTCGTAGCTTCATTCGGGTACTCCGAAACGACAAAGTCTACCCGATTAGACTCCGGCTTTGGTCTTTTTCACCTCTTCGGTCAACGCTGGAACGATGTCAAAAAGATTTCCCACTACTCCACAGTCCGCTATCTCAAAGATAGGTGCTTCCGGGTCCTTGTTGATCGCGATAATGCTGCGTGCGCCCTTCATCCCGACAATGTGCTGAATTGCGCCGCTGATACCTAGTGCTAGATAGAGCTTGGGCGCAACGGTTTGGCCTGAGGAGCCGATCTGGCGGTCCATGGGCAGCCATCCGGAATCGCAGATCGGGCGCGATGCAGCGATCTCGCCGCCGAGGGCGTCAGCCAACGCTTTTGCGATTTCAATGTTCTTTTGTTCTTTGATTCCGCGGCCGACAGAGACAATGATTTCAGCCTGTGTAAGATCGACCGCCTGCTTGGCTTCCTTAAAGATATCGAGCGGCTTCACACGAATCGCACTGGCATCCACTTGCACAGCAGCCTTCTCAATGGGAGCTGCGGTTGCGCCCATTTCGACTTTGTCTCCGCGGAAGGAACCTGCTTGAAACGTTGCGAAGTGCGGTGGATCGCAGTTGAATGACACGTCTGCCGCGAACTTGCCCTGAAACATCTGCCGCGTGAACACGAGCTTGGCGCCATCTTTGTGATAGCCGATTGAATCGCTGATGAGCGTGCGGCCGAGCGACGCCGCCAGCTTCGGCGCGAAGTCGCGAACCTGGTATGTATGCGGCATGAGCACAAGCTTTGGCTGCTTGGTCGAGATGAATTGCTTCAGGGCCGCAACGTAAGCATCGGCGGTATAGCGCTCAAGCTGTGGCGATTCGATCGCGTAGACCTTCGCGACTTTCGCTTTCGCAATTTCCTGCGCGACGGAATCGATGTTGCCGCCGATAACTGCGGTTTCCAGTATCCAGCCGGTCTCGGCAGCGATGGCCTGCGCCGCGGTAAGCGTTTCAAACGAGACACGGTTCAGCTTGCCTTCACGTTGTTCTACGACTACCAGAATTGTGTCGGGCATTTGATCCTTAATTGAGGAAGAGCGAACATCGAGGACACGAACTCGTGCACGGAGTACACAAGGTCAACTCTCTGTGGCCTTTATGTACCTTCGTGACCTTCGTGTTCGCTCTTGGTTTTCTTCATCTGCTGCAGGCCGAACGCGAGCAAGAAATATGCGCTCGCACTGTCCGGCAGCAGCAGCCATTTGTAGCTTGGGGGCCAGCCGTGCGGCCAGAAAACCAAAAGGAGGACAGCATGAACCAGGATGAGCGCACCGGCAATCGCCAGAATGCGCGCTTTATGCGGCGCGATCACTCTCCTTGAGTTCGTGTTCTCTTCGAACCCGTTCAATCTGCTCCTCGATCGGTTTCGCCAATGGCGCACGCAAGTGCATCACCCGTTGCCGCTCGATGAATCCCCATGCAACCAGTCCTAAACCAACGGCGATGGAAACTGCGCACATCGTGCTGAAGAAGACCTGACCGCTGCGCACGTCCCACCCAACCCACAGCAGCAACACCCATGCAAAAATCAATAAGAACATACCGAGCACGATCAGTGTGCGACTAAGGTTACGGCTGTCTTCCACTCGCGATTCCAGATCGGGACCGCTATAAGCCAGCCGATCATGTACTCGCCGCACTTCGTCGTCTTCGAAGATGCCCTCTTCGAGCCGGCTCCACGATCCCTGCGGATAGCGCTCGGGATGTATGTCCCTGGCGAACACATGTCCATGCTGGCGATCTTCTTCAAGTTCGCGCTCGTCGCGATACGTTCGATCTTCGACTCGGTGATGCTCTTCAATCCTCGTTTGATTCACGTTGGTTCCGGACTGCTCATCCAGCCGCCTCAACGTGGTCTGCTCATCAATGCGATTCAGTTCATCTCTCTTCTCCGGTAGCGCCATCTCACCCTCCATTGCTTGATGTCTAAGCTCACCCGGGTACGACGCTGGCCATCGGCCAGAAGTGAGTCTTTTACATGAGGTGTGATGCATCTACGCTGTTTCGCGTTCAGAGCACCCGAACTTCGTTCTTTAACTTGTCCACCAACTTCTTGGCGACCTCTGCCGGTGATCCCTCCAGCATCTCTGTTTTCTTTTGTTTCTGAGGAATGTAGAGCTTCTCGATCTTCTGCAGATTCGGTCCCAAAGCCTGCTGAACCTCAGCATGGGTGACCTTGCGCACCGGCTTGTTCTTTGCCTGCTTAATGCCTATCAGCGTGGCGTATCGCAGTTTGTTGATGCCGGATTGGATTGTGAGCACGGCAGGCAGAGGCATTTCGAGGTGCTGGAAGAAGCCGGATTCCAGCTCGCGTTTGAGACGAATTCCCGAATCGGTCTTCTCGATACTCATGATGATGGTCGCGTGGGGCCATCCGAGAATCTCCGCCAGCAGCACTCCTGTCTGCGCGTAGCCGTAGTCGTCCGATTGCAGGCCGGTGAAAACCAGATCAAACTGCTCGTCCTTAATAATCGCAGCTGCAATTGCTTTCGCAGTATTGAAGGAATCCAGTCCGACGAACTCCGCCCCTTCGAGGTGAATCGCACGATCTGCTCCTTTGGCCAGAGCCTCGCGCAACACCTGCTGCGCACGCGCCGGACCAGTCGTGATCACGACGACTTCCCCACCGTGCTTCTCCTTCTGTCGCAACGCCTCTTCGAGCGCATACGCATCAGGCTCATTCACTTCGTAGGAGACATCTTCGCGAATCCAGGTGCTGCTCTCATTCAGCTTGAGAGGCGCATCCTTCTGCGGCACCTGCTTCATGCAAACCAGGATCTT
This sequence comes from uncultured Terriglobales bacterium, assembly GCA_964476905.1. Taxonomy (GTDB): domain Bacteria; phylum Acidobacteriota; class Terriglobia; order Terriglobales; family Acidobacteriaceae; genus Gp1-AA112. Next base: position 14,424 of record CAYZHX010000016.1, on the reverse strand, counting down.
CATCGTTTAGGCACTCTGGGCAAACTAGTGAGTATAAATAATGAACGGATTGCAAGCGACATCGGGAGGTGGCTTATCTGCGGGCTTGTAATCGGGACTTGGTTATTCCAGAAACGCCACAGACTGTATCCCTGCAACTTCAAAGCGCTTGCGGCACCGCATATTTTTGCAGGCAACCATGTCATCCTTGCGGACCATATAGGAACGAGCCTTGGCGAATTTGGCGCGATCGCGCTCATCAGCGCGTCCAGGGAGCTGCCGCTTCTTGGTACGCACCAGCCATGAGAGCTCATACTCTCCTGGTTGGCGACAATGCGGACAAAGCAGCGTATGCGACCGCTTCTGCTCTTTCTCATCGAACATTTCGCGCTCTTCCATGCGGTTCCTCCGGGCGGTCGCCAGAGGCGATTATTGCATAATGGCGTAGAGCGGAAGCGGCGCAGTCAACCGCATGAGTCAGTGCAGTCCGCGGTAGCGGATACCTTACAGATGGCAGGACGAAAAAAGAAGAAGAAGTTCAGCGCAACGAAAGCCGTAAAGTCACTTGCGCGCGAGACGATCGGATCGCCTCCTCCTGTGCAGCGCATTCCCACTCTCAAGGAATCGCACAAGGAAGAAAAGCACAAGCCCACCTTGGGAAAACTGCTGACCGAAGAATGACTCCAGGCCTCTGCTTTATTGTGAAGGCGTCGGTTGTGGCGTCTGCGGGGATTGTCCCGATGAAGGACCTAGCGTGGGAGCGTTCTTGCCATGCTCAGGATCGTAATCGTGCTTGGTCATCCAATCTTTGAAACGATCAACCGGCTCTGTTCCCAGAAGGCCATTGTGCAGTACATAAGCGAAGTCCTTCATTTGCACTTTAAATTTGCACTTGTCGTATTTATCTGCCTTGCCGAATTCGGGCATTAAGACTTCGAGTTCCTGGTTCGGCTTCTTCCACTTCGCAGGAAACGTCTCAAATCCTGATGACGTTTGCAGCCGCTCGGCACAATCGAATTGAAAATCCATGCCCCGCGCCTCGCTGTTCTCGAATAAGTTGGCGCGCCCTTCGCCCTTCGCCCCCTCTTCCACGCGCATGCGGTAGAAGGTAGTCTCATTGCGTCGAAAGATATGCACACGCAATGGATACTCGGCAAGTTTCTTACTCTGCGCCGCGCAGATCACAGCGGTAACAACGATGATGATGGCCAGGGCATACCGACGCATATCCCACTCCTGCTCCAGAACGATCCTGAGCGGTGCGAAGGAGTGTAGCACGTACGTGCGACTCTGCCCGGCGACAGAAGGGGAGGGGCTGCGAATCCGGAGTCAAATTTTCTGTGAGTACGATGAACCTAGACGTACCGCTTGCTGCTCCTTCGCGGGAGCTTCGGTCTTGGGTTGTCCTTACCTTCGAGATTAAGCGCCACGGCAGCACGGATAAGATCCTTCAACGCCGCCTCATTGATCTTGTCGCCTTCGTGAATGTCAATCGCGCGTCTCACATTCCCCTCGAGGCTGGAATTGAATAGACGCGAGGGGTCCTTCAGCGCAGCTCCTTTGGCAAACGTCAGTTTCACGAGGTTCTTGTACGTTTCTCCCGTGCACACAATGCCGCCGTGGGAAAAGACCGGTGTTCCGGGATTGGTTGCTTTCGCCCATTTCCACTCTTCTGTAATTTCAGAATCTGCCGCGTGAATAATTTCGCGCACTCTCGCGAGCGTCTTCCCGCGCCAGTCGCCAAGTTGTTTGATCTTGTCGTCGATTCGTGCGGACGCAGATTCCACTCCAATCGCATTTTTGGTGCTCATGTACACCTCCACCCCCTAGGGCACAGCTTTCTTACACCGGTCTTTTCCAGAACAGCCTTCGAACGACATGCCCCTTCCACATCCACAGTCCTGAAAGGACCATTATAGGAACGAACACATACCGAGTTGGGTGAGCGTACTGTGGGATTTTGTCAAAGGGACTATAGATATAGCCGATGATTGGAATGGCCAAGATGATGTGAATCCAGCGACAAATCGTACGTTGGTTCATGATTCCTCGATTTATGAGTTTTGATCCGCTCGAGGCGGCCATTTGGGTGTTTCAATTTCGAATTGTTTGGCGTATTCCTTGTGCAGCCGCTGCCAACCATCGAACTTCATTACTTCGGCTCCGGCCATGCGGCCGATCGGATTTCCACTCAGAAGGCGATCCAGAACGTCGAAACAAATGTGCCATCCGGCAGCGCCCATTGCGACAAACCGCCGAGCAAGACTGTGCCACATCGTCAGGCGCGTACCGCCAGCAAAGGGTTCGAGTTCCCACCTCGTATTCGCGTCACCCCAGCTGTACTCAAGGACTTTGGGAGCCTCGGCTCGCGTGACTTTTATTTCGGAAACCTGTGATGTGAGAGATCCCACCCAGCTGAACTTGACTGTGCTTCCAACCGCACCCAAGCTCCGATCCACCTCAAAGGGCGCCCACTCGCGCAGATGCGCCGGGTCGGTAAGCGCTCGCCAGACCTTTTCCGGCTTGTGGCGCAGCTCCCTCGTGAGAATGAGCGTCCACATCTCTCCATCCTTTTTGACCTGCGCCCCGTTTGCCGGACCCGGTGTGTACTGCTCGCGATCGCTCATCTTTTTCTCCGTGCAGTTTTTCTCTTGTTTGCCTGGTTCTCTGTTCGTACTAGTGGATTCTTCATTCATGCGGTCGAGGTAGCGCTCGAGAGCATTCACAAAAGCAAACCAGAGCCGGCGGACCTCGGCCAGCCAGACATCCCGTTCCGCAGGCCGTTCATTGTAGTGGTTCTGATCGCTCACATAGTTCCTCCTTACCGCGAATATTGAGTTAACTGCGTGAGTTGAATCAGATTGCCACAGGTGTCTTTTAGCATCGCGATCGTCGAGGCGGTCACGTTGGTGGGAGGCATCGTGAACTCGGCGCCGCGGGCCTTAATGCGTTCATAGTCGCTCTTGATGTCGTCGGTGAAGAACATCGCCGCCGGCTGATTTTGTTGAAAGATCGCCTGTTGATACGCCTTTGCCGCAGGATTGTTGTTCAACGCCAACTGCAACTCAGTCCCGTTTGGTTCGTCAGGTGACGCCACAGTCAGCCAGCGATATGGACCCTGGCTAAAATCGCTCTTCTTCGCAAAACCCAATACCTCCGTATAGAAGCGAAGGGCTTTTTCCTGGTCGTCAACGTATACGCTGGTTAATTTGATTTTCATTGCTTTGCTCCTCCTTACGGTCGCGGTTTCGGCCGCGCCTTTCCGCTTGTCTTACTTTTCGCTGGTGTCGGTTGATCTTCATCCATGCGATCGAGGTGACGTTCTAGGGCGTCCACGTGAGCAGACCAGAACCGGCGGAACTGCGCCAGCCAATCATCAATCTCCTGAAATGGGCCAGGTTTGATCCGATACAGACGGCGCTGTGCGTCCACCGTGGATTCCACGAAACCGGCTTCGCGCAAGACTCGCAGGTGCTTCGAGACAGTCGGCTGCGGCATACGAAGCCGACGCTCGATCTCGCCAACCGACTGTTCGTTCGAGACCAGCAGACTCAATATCGCGCGGCGGTTCGGCTCCGCAATGATTTCGAACACAGACTCCATGGGCTGTATATACCTTAGTACGTATATACCTGTCAAGGAATATACGGTGCCATGGAGAGTGATCTTCTGGCTTTCGTCAAAGAAAAGGGCCCGCCGGGATACATCGGTGATCTAACAGATTACGTTTGCCACTCAATCAGTTACACAAAGTCATTGGGTAAATACGTGAGGGTGTGGTCGAACCACGTAATCGACTGTTTGTGAAACAATTTTCTCGGCCACAGGTGGGAAGCAGTCATGAACATAAACTTTCCCGTCTTGATTCTCGTGTTATCTTTCCTCGGATTATGGGTTTCCGTGAAGCTGGGCGAAGTGATCCGCAGGAGGCAGGGTCCTTTAGACAAAGATCAGCGTGACGATTTCTATGTGATTCAAGGCGCCACGCTCACGCTGTTGGGTCTCATCATTGGATTCAGTTTCTCGATGGCTCTCAGCCGATACGATCAACGCAAGCGGTACGAACAAGTTGAGGCCGATGCGATAAGCACGGAATATCTTCGAGCCGATCTACTGGCAGACCGAAGTGCCGCGGAAGATCTTCGCGCGCTCCTCAAAAAGCTACTGGATCGGCGAATTCGGTTTTACGAAGCCAGCAATGAACGGCAGCTCGAGGAAATCAGCCGCGATACAGCGCAAATTCAGAGGCAACTCTGGTCCGCCGTGCGCACCGAAGCTATCAAGCAGCCGACACCTGTGACCGCCCTGGTCGTGGCGGGTATGAATGACGTATTGAGTTTGCAAGGGAACACGCAGGGGGCCTGGTGGAACCGCATCCCGCTTGGCGCCTGGGGCATGATGGCAGTGATTGCCGCCTTTGGCAGTGCGATGATCGGCAACATCGCACACGCGTCGACGACCGCGCGCTTTCCGATCTTTCCACTGGTAATAGCGATTGCTTTTTTCTTTATTGCGGATCTGGATAGTCCCTATGGAGGCTTTATTCACGTGCGTCCGCACGACCTTGTCAGCCTTGCGGATTCGCTGAAGTAGCTGCCGAACCTCTTACTGGCGCACTGAGCTAAAACCACGAAAACCAACGATTCGGAAGTGCTTCGTATCTTGCCGTGCCCTGCGCGGTCAGTTTCGATTCGGCTTACCCGATTCGCCGCAGCTTCTCTCGCATCAGCACCTCGCGGACGGCGTCTCTCAATGCATTCAGGGAATAGGCTTTCTGCACGAACCCATCGGCCTGCTTAAGAACCTCTGGGGAAGGGCTAGGCTGACCGCTCACGATGATTACAGGAACTCTGGGATCAAGGCTGCGCAGCTTGCGGATGAAACCTGCGTCGGTCGATGTATGGGAGAAGAGGTCAGTAATTACGAGGTCAAAACGATTGGAGGCGAAGCGTTCCAGCGCGTCGGTGGGCGAGAGCGCAATCTGGACTTCATATCCTTCGCGTCCAAGCACAATTTCGTTCAACTCGTTGATTCGGGGATCGTCGTCTACGCAGAGGATACGAGGAACTATCATTGCGTCTCGGAGAGTTGCACCTCTTAGGATGCAACACCTAT
>CAYZHX010000016.1:2983-9230 GCA_964476905.1 uncultured Terriglobales bacterium | reverse complement strand
TTCAGCACACTCGCGCAAGCACCAGCGTGATGTCATCCGGCTGCTCGTTTTCCCCAATCCAATCTTGCACAGCAGCGATCACGATTTCGGAGATTCTGTCCAGCGAAAGATGACGGTTGCTGCGGACCAACTCGAGCAGGCGCTCTTCGCCAAACTCTCCGAATTCGTTCTCCGGTTCTGTTACGCCATCGCTATAAGCCACAAAGATATCGCGAGGAGAAAGACGCACTTCTTCTTCCTCGAGGACAATTTCGGGGAACAATCCGACCACCAACCCGCCCGTTTCGAGCTTGCGCACTTCGCCGTTGTCGTGAACGATCAGGGGCGCGAGGTGGCCTCCGTTGGAATACACGAATTTGCGTGTAGCACCATCGAAGATGCCGAGGAACAGCGTCGCGTATTTCTCTGGAGGCGTGCTGCTATAAAGGTGCCGGTTCAGCAGAGTGAGCACTTCCGCGGGTGACTCGATGTTCTCGGAGGCAACCGACCATCGCGGCGTCTGAACATTTGTCGCTGACGCAATCGCCGCTGCCCCGGCGGCAACAAGCTGTTCTCGTTCCGGCATCGCGCCCAGCTCGAAGACGCGAACGGCGGAATGAATCGTCGCCATCAGCAGGGCAGCAGAAATTCCTTTACCGCTGATATCGCCGACAGCTATCCCAAGCCGCTCCTCACCGAGCGCGACAAAGTCGTAATAATCACCACTGACCGTGCGCGCAGGTTTGCAGATGCCGTGCAGTTCCAATGATCGCAGCCTCTTTGGATCGCGTGGAAAAAGCTGCGCCTGAACTTCTTGAGCAATGGCGAGTTCATTTTCCAGTCGTTGCTTTTGTTTCTGTTCTTCAAGCAACCGCTGCAACGACTCCGTCATGGAATTGAATGAGGTCTCTAGAGACGCAAGCTGATCGCTCGAGTGCACGCGAATGCGGTGTACCAGATCACCTCGATTAATGTGCTGGGTCGCACGGTACAGAGCACCCACCGATCCCGTGATAGTCCGAGTCAGTCGCACGCCGATGATCAATGCGATCAATTCGATGATTGCAAAGGCGATTGCAACGATGGCAAGCGCTATGAGCACCGCAGAGCCTACTTCACCTAAATCGGTGAAGACTCGGCTGTTCAGAATTGATGGACGCGTACTCACGTTGACCCATGCGCGGCTCTCCTCTCCAGAGGTCCAGTCGGTAATTTTGAAGACGGAACCGAACTGGAGCATTGGATCAAAGCGGTAAGCCTGCGGAGGCCTTGTCCCAGCACTCACTGTAGGCACCGGTTTCAGGTTTTTGTTGTCGCCTTCGCTGAATTTGAACGAGCTTTGGCTATCGTTGCCACCCTCACTTTGTTCGAAGTGATAAAGAGTCACAACACCTAGATCAGGGACTGCGCGCGAGAGCAGTTCGGGAGTAATGGGGACAATTATCACCACCTGCAAGTTACCTGCTGCTGTTGTCGCGCTGCGATAGCTCCGAATGAGAAACTTGCGATCAAAGGCAATGATTCCGCTGCCATCACGCGATCGGTCGGCCAGTTCGGGAGGCGGTGTATTTCCGTTGATAAGCTGAATCGGTCGGCCGTTCATCCAGGCGGCAATGGTCCAATCCGGGAAACGCTGTGTGGGGCCGAGAAGCTCGAGGCTGGAAAGGTGAAGCGGACCAGTTGGCTTTTTCTGCAGCGCGTCCGAGATTTCGAGTGACACCGTCGAGTTCAGCGTATCGAGACTGAGCACCTCTGCCTGCAGATCACGGTGGACCAGCATGGTTGTGAGCTGATTGCCCAGAATATACCCCGCGATCACGATCATCGTGAGGATCAGCACGACGGGGATCACGCCTATGAAGACATATGTAACTATGAGTCGATTACGCAGGCGCCACAGCAGCTGCTTTCGGATCCAGCGAATAAGCAACCATGTTCCAGTGCAGATCGCAACAAACTCGAACAGGCTGGCCCACTCCGAGAAGATGCCCGACCACTTGATGGCTGCAACCTGAGACAGAATGTGGGAGAAGACCTTGGCTAGGACTTGCGAGAGCACGTAAAGTCCGACGACCCAAACCGTAAAGCGCGCGAGTCCACTACGCGGGTAAACACCCCACGTCAATAGACGCCGCTTCACTGTGGAGAGGAACTGCTTCATGGACTGCTCTTGAGCCGATTATATGAGGCTGGAGGATACCTGACGCGCGCGCAAAACGCTAAACTGCGCGCCTCCGAGCAGTAATAGGCCCGAGATAAACGCCCAGAACATGAGTGTGACCGAGAGAGCAAATGGCCCGTACACCTCCGGAAAATCGAGCCAATGCAGCGCGAGGATGTAGAGATATTTACTGAGCTCCCAGACCAGGCCGGTAAGAACTGCTCCGGGTAGAACGGACTTCGCGCTGACTCTTCCGTTGGGCAGCAGCCAGTAGATCAGGAAGAACATGGCGATGGAAGCGGCGAAGGCGAAAAACTTCATGACTAAAAAACCAATGCCGCGGAATAGAAGATTCTCTTTCGAACCAAAAATGCTCAGCAGCAACGTCTGGTTCTGCGCGGTCACAGCTACAGAGATCAATGCCAGCACCCCACATCCTGCAGCTAACGCCAGCGACACGGCCTGATTGCCGAGATACTTACGGTTGGTCGTATATCCCCAAACCTGGTTCAGCGCCACTTCCAAGGGAACAAAAACCCCCGTCGAGGACACCAGCAGCATGGCAAGCGAGAAGAGCCGCATGCCGCGGTGCGGAGTGAGCGCGACAACACTTCGCACGATGAAATCCTGTCCGGCGGGCAAATAGCTGCGCAGCACTTGTAGAACTACGTCATACATCATCTGGGAATGAAACACCTGGCGCGTCACCGTGAGCAGCAGGATCACGAAGGGAAAGAACGACAGAATTACGTTTGCTGCCACGCTGAATGCAAACGTGTGCACTTCCGTGTGCATTAGATATTTCGAGGTCTGGCGAAGGGATCCCGCGTTCTCCGGTTTTCGGAGTTCCGATTCAATGCGCATTCGCAGCTTGCGAGCCATCTTCGGCTGGGCAGCTGTGACGGTTGCGGTCGCGATTCCGGATTCCGGTGTAGAGGACATGCTCCAGAGAAGCGTAGCAGAGCTGCACTTGGGAGTCGCTCAGGTCTTTCGCCGTTCTCGTTACGGAGGGTTTTTCACCACAGAGATGCGTTGGACGGCAGTTTTCTGTTGTCTTCGACTGGCAAGTGTGTACTTGAAGGCAACTGCTGCAAACTACCGAATCGATTTGGTGTTTGGCTCATCATCGGCACTTGCAAACCTGGTAATCGGGAGCGAGTTACTAGTCTCTTCGCTCCCTTCTTCCGCAGGTCTCTCGAGTTAAAACGTTTTTTATTGGCGTTTTCACAAAAGTTCTGCTTTACAAAATCGTTTGTCTCTGAATATCATGCCCTTCGTTTGTATGCAGTATGCATGTCGCGTAACGAGCTCTTCTAAACAAGCAGAGATTTTGCACGACAGGTTTCGAGGTTGAGGTTCTTGTCCGCTGTCGCAGTCGGTAAAGAAGACGACGCCGGTTTTGCTCGGACGAAAGCGCTTGCAATCGTTCCCGGCGAAAACGGCTTTTGTTTTTTCGGCTGAGCACGAACGAGTCTCACCTTTTCAACTCGCTTCGTTGGAGGTCTTGGGAGAACCGGCCTAGGGAGCCATCGGGTGAGATTTTGATTCGAGGCGAAAGGAGTTTGCGTGAGTACTACTAAGGAGAAGGGTACAGTGAAGTGGTTCAACGGAGCCAAGGGATATGGATTCATCCAGCGCTCCACTGGCGAGGACGTATTCGTCCATTTTTCCGTGATCCAGGAAAACGGCTACCGCACTTTGAATGAAGGCGAAGTAGTTGAGTTCGAACTGCTGAAAGGTCCCAAAGGCCTTCAGGCGTCGAACGTCGTGCGCGGTAACGCGTAAGCCATCTCACCCCAAAATCTTCCCTTCCAGTGATCCTGTTCTAGTTGGTGCGAGAGCAGAGGACGACTGGAAGGGATTTTATGTTTAGGCGCAGTACGGAACCGTCGGCGGTAGCCGATGGGTCGGAGTTGGCGGTAGCCAGCTCCGAGGTGATGCAATGCAGCATGGGTTCTCGAAGAACGCAGCCGCAAAAAACGGGGCTGCCCCACCGGCTTCCGCCGGCGGTTCTGTTACGCCGCTCTTCTGGAGCGCGACTTCCCGCGCGATGATGCCGCGCTTCGGCGCGCCGGACGCTCTTCTTCCTCGCCCTCTTCTTCTATGCCGAGATTGTCGGGTTTTAGTTTGCGCGAGATCGCTTCCAACTTAGTTTTGGTCTGTTGCTCTTCCTTGAGGTTCTGATTCAGCAAGCGGATCGCCTTGGTCAGATCCAATTGCTTCGCCATTTCGATGAGCGAGTTATAAGCGCAGATCTCGTAGCTCTCGACCTTGATCGCGGCGCCTACATCGAACATCGAAAGAATATCCTCCGCCGGCTCCTCTTCTTCTTTGAATGAATTGCGCTCTTCGAGCAAACCTTTCATTCCTTTGCATTCGGTCTCTTCGGCTTCCTCGCCGATTTGTTCGAAAATCTGCTGCAGACGCTCGACCTGTTTTTCAGTTTGGGCCTGATGTGCCTGAAATCCCTTTTGCAGTTGAGGCTCATCAGCATGATCTTCGGCGAGCTCGCCCAGGGCAGTGACCAGCTTCTGTTCGGCGTCGAGCATGTCGGTGAGTTCGTGAATGAATAACTCTTTGGCGCTTTGCATGGTTGTCCTCCGGTACCAAAGCTAAGTAAGATGCGAGTCAGAAATTCCGAGGTTCGCTTCGCCCGCGCCGACTCAGGCCGCCAATGCGCCACGACATCGAAAGCTTCTATCGCAGATTCGTCGAAACTGCCTCACTGTATCCCGAGCGTATCGCCGTGGAACTGCAGCGGTCGCACGAATCGTCGGCGCCGGCCGAGAGCTACACATACGCCGAACTGCGACGGATCGCGGAACATCTCGGCGCATGGTTGCAACAGACCGGCATTGCACCAGGATCACGTTGTGCCATTTTGGCGAGCAACGGACCGAGATGGGTCGCGACGTACCTCGGCATCATGGCCGCTGAATGCGTAGCCGTTCCTTTAGACACTGCTTTCAAGCCGGACCAGGTAGCAAAGCTGCTGAACGATAGTGGCGCACGCCTTTTGTTTGTAGACGATGCCCACATCGAAGTCGGGAATGCAGTTTGGGATGCGATCGGCAACGTCGATTCCCGGGCAGACGCACTAATGGTTGTCATTGATTCCGTTGCTGGGGGATCACACAACAGTCTCGATGAGATCCTGAGCCAAAGCCTCCCGGAACTCTCTCGAGTGAGGAGCTCTGCTGATGATCTCGCCGTGCTCCTGTACACCTCCGGCACGACCAGCGATCCCAAAGGGGTGATGCTCACGCACAAAAACCTGAATGCGGAAGCCGACAGCGTCTTCCAAGTTCTTGATGTCGGTCCGAACGATGCCATTCTAGGAGTGCTGCCTCTCTTCCACGCACTAGCGCAAATGGGCAATCTGTTACTGCCGCTCTCAATTGGCGCCCGTGTCGTCTACCTCGAGGCGCTGAACACAACAGAGCTGCTCCGCGCTCTTGAAGAGCGCGGGATCACGCTTTTCGCCTGCGTTCCACAATTCTTCTATCTGATCCATGAACGCGTGATGAAGCAGGTACAAAGCCGAGGGCGAGCTGCGCAGATCGCATTTCGCTTGCTGCTGCGCTTAGGAAGAGCAGGACGAATGATGGGGATCAACTTGGGGACGTTCTTCTTCGCCGAGGCTCATCGCCGGCTCGGCACGAAGATGCGGTACCTGATCACCGGCGGCTCGCGCTTCGATCCCAAAATAGGACGTGACTTGGAAGATATCGGCTTCAATGTCCTGCAAGCCTACGGGCTTACTGAAACTTCAGGCGCGGCGTGCCTGACGCCGCCGGGAGAAAAGCTGCTCGGCTCAGTCGGCAAGTCGCTGCCTGGTACTGAAATCCGCATTGCCAAGTCGGAACACGCCGAGGACGGCGCCGGCGAAATCCTGATTCGCGGCCCCATTGTGATGAAGGGCTATTACAACCGCATCGACGCGACGACTGAAGTTTTGAAAGATGAATGGCTTCATACCGGCGACCTCGGCAATCTCGACGCACGTGGCAATCTCTTCGTAACGGGGCGCAGCAAAGATGTGATTGTTCTTAGCAATGGCAAAAACGTTTATCCCGAGGAAATCGAGGCACATTATCTTCAATCCCC
>CAYZHX010000016.1:0-2883 GCA_964476905.1 uncultured Terriglobales bacterium | reverse complement strand
GCACAGGATGACATTCAGCAAGCAATGAACGTGATTCGCCACGCGAGCAAGAAGCAGGGCGAGATTCATCCAGATGACAATCTCGAACTCGACCTCGGCCTGGACTCGATGGAGCGCGTGGAACTCGTAGTTGCTCTCGAGGGCACTCTCGGAGCACACGCAGAGGACTCTGAGCTAGCAAACGTTTATTCGGTCCGCGAACTCGTCAATGTCCTCCTTCAACATCGCGGAGGGGCGACTTCACAGCGCACTGGGTGGGATGCTGTCTTTGCTTCGGAGATTTCCGACGAGGAGGTAAAAGACGCGCTCAAACCTTCTCCTCTGTCAACCACTTTCTGGTTCGTTGCCGCGCGACTAGCGCGATACTTCTGCCAACTTCTTTATCGCATCCAGATCAGTGGACTAGAGCACATTCCGGGAAATCGCTCGTTCATCTTCTCTCCCAATCACCAAAGCTTCATGGACGCACCGCTCATCATGAGCTATTTCCCATTTCGAATCTTCCGGAAGATGTTCTACGTGGGCACGAGCGAAATCTTCGGCCGTGGCATTCGCCGTCGCATTGCGCGCACGATGAAGCTCGTTCCTATTGATCCCGATGCAAATCTCATCCCAGCGATGCGCGCCGGAGCCTACGGACTACGTCAGGGAGAAGCGCTCGTGCTCTATCCTGAAGGCGAACGCAGCATCTCGGGCGAACCGAAGTCCTTCAAAAAAGGGGCAGCCATTCTCGCCACACATATCCAGGTCCCGATCGTTCCCGTGGCTATCGACGGATTCGAGAAGGCTTGGGGACGTGGTCGAGGGATCAGACTGTTTCAGGATTTGAAGATTCAGATTGGGAAACCGATCGAGCCGCCGTCCCTTGCAAATGTCTCAGAAAACACGTATGAGAGTCTGACGGGGCATTTGAGAGAGCGAGTAATCGAGATGTGGTTGGGATTGAGGGGTGAGTATAAGCCTAAGCAGACGCTGGCCTCAGCCTAGGTCAACGAGTTGTTCCTGGGCTAATACTGGAGATCTGTAGAGTCAGCGCGCCTTGGGGTGAGTTTCGTCATACACCCGCGTAATGTGAGCTGAAGTTAGCTGCGTGTAACGCTGTGTGGTCGAGAGTCGTGCGTGTCCGAGTAACTCCTGAATGGCGCGCAAATCGGCGCCTTCCTCCAGCATATGCGCACCAAATGCGTGGCGAAGTGTATGCGGGTGAACATCGGGTGATAGGCCTCGCGCAATTGCGATCGCCTTCACGATTCGTCCGACACTGCGCGTGGTGAGCGCGCCTCCGCGAAGATTAATCAATAATGCGGAGCAGCTGCGACGCCGAGTGTCGAGAATCCGCTGCCGCTCGAGCATGTATTCCCTAATTGAAGCGGAGGCAGAATCCCCCAGGGGCACCAGGCGTTCCTTTTTTCCTTTGCCGCGCACGCGGATGACTTCATTCGCCCAACTAATGTCATCGAGTTCGATTCCGATCAGCTCGGAATTCCGCAATCCGCATCCGTAGAGCAATTCGAATATGACACGGTCGCGCGCCGGGAAAGCTGCATTCTCGGGCAGCGAAGAGTCGAGCAGCCCGTTCACCTGCTCCACTGTGGGAACGCGCGGCAATTTCTTGGCCAGCTTTGGAGTCGAAACCAGTGCCGCTGGATTTTGTTCAACGTATCCTTCGCGAGCCATCCATTTATAAAACGACCGCAGAGAGGCCAAAGCCCGAGCAGCCGAAGGTTTGCTCAACCCGTTGGCCATCAACTCGGCAAGAAATCCACGGATTTGCTGATGAGTGATCTTGCTCCAATCCGGCGATTTCCCGAGGTGCTCCCGGAATTTGATCAAGTCTTTTTCATATGCCATAACCGTGTGCTTGGATGCATTGCGTTGCGTTTCGAGAGATCGCAGGAACTCATCGATGCGAGCGTCTTTGCGTGTTTGGGCCTTCAAGCAGACTCTCTCTCTGCTGATCCAGTGCGCTTCTTGCTGCGCGGATGATGTCTCTTGTAGACCTCTTTCAATCGATCAAGCGCCACGTGCGTATAAACCTGCGTCGTGGATATATCGGCATGTCCCAAAATGGTTTGCACGGTACGCAGGTCTGCGCCGTTGCCGACCATGTGCGTGGCGCAGCTATGGCGAAGCATGTGTGGACTTGCTTTGCGGTCCGACTTCGATTCACGCACGATGCGCCAGACGCGTTCGCGGGTAAGGCCGGTTCCGGTTCTATCTACAAACACTAAAGGCGATCGTCGTGTCCGGCAAAGCTGCGGACGAGCCTCCCGGAGGTACGCCTCGAGGACTTTCTGTGCGGAAACCCCAAAAGGAACCACCCGCTCCTTATCTCCCTTACCGCGCACAATTGCTTTTGAGCCGGCGAGATCAAGGTCTTCAAGTCGCAGATTGACAATCTCAGAAACGCGCACTCCTGTCGCGTAGAGCAACTCAAGCATTGCGCGATTACGCAGCGCCAGCGCCGGCTGCTGTGGCCTGGCTTGCTCGCGCGCTAGCATTTCGTCGATGTCCGACACGGCCAGAGACTTGGGCAAGACCTTCCACTGGCGAGGACTCTCGATGTTCAGTGTCGGATCGGACTTGATGCGTTTATCGAGCAAAAGGAATTTGTAGAAGTGCCTTATAGCCGACAGCTTGCGTGCTCGGCTCCGGCTCTCCACACGGTTCGCAGTGAGCTGCTCTAAGAATGCCAGTAGGTCGGAACGCATTGTGGTGAGCAGCGTTCGGTTTCTCACTTCGAGGAATTCGGCTAGCTGCAGCAGGTCGCCTTCGTATGCGACTGCCGTAAGCCGCGAGAGCCCCTTCTCCACTTTCAAATAAGACACAAATGCGGAGAGCGCCTGCTGGTTCGACATCATCGTTATTGTCGTCGTTGCTGAT
>CAYZHX010000015.1:0-40762 GCA_964476905.1 uncultured Terriglobales bacterium | reverse complement strand
GTCGCCAACTTCCAGCGCGAGGGACACGACTACCAGGGCGCGATCGCTACGTTGAAGAGCGCGCCGGTACAGAAGCCCGATCTGCTTGCCGATCTCGGATATACGTACGAACTAGCCGGCATGAAGCAAGAAGCCGCCGACACGTATTCCAAATACGCCACAACCGATCCCAAGAACATCAACGCACAATTGAGCGCTGCGCAAGCGTGGATGCGGCTCAATAACATGGATAAGGCGCAGCAGTTTATCAGTCAGGCGGCAACCATCGATGCGGATTACTATCGCCTGCACGCCGTCCGAGCTGCACTGGCGAAAACACAAAATAAAGATGCGGTGGCCGCGCAGGAATATGAAGCCGCGCTGGCGCGTATGCCCGAAGACGTTCCTGAAGGGCCGATCTTTCCAATTGAGCTGCGCCTGAATTTATCGGAAATCTATAAGGGGCTGGGAAACAATGCTGCAGCGCTGCAGCAGGTCGCTCTCGCCGAGCAGGCCATCAATAAGATCCAGGTGGAAGGTCCGCAGAAAGCTGAGTTCCTGCGTGTCCGGGCTTCCATCGCGATGGGTAGTCAGAATTATGCTGCCGCTGAAAAAGACCTGCGGGATGCCATGCAGCTCGATCCCAACAACTCCAATATCGAGTTGCAGTATGCAAACCTCCTGTGGGTCCAGCAAAAGAAGAGTGATGCACTGCAGATTTATCTGGCGGTCCTGAAGCACGATCCGGCAAATCGCTTCGCCTTTGAAAGTTTGGGATATCTCATGCGCGACATGGGAAAGATTCCCGAAGCGGAACAGTACTTCCATCAGATGGCAAAGCTGTACCCCGACGATTACGTTCCGTATCTCGCGCTCGGAGACATGTACACCTCAATCGATCGCCTGGATCAGGCAGAGGTCGCATACGAACAGGGATTCAAACTGGCTCCACAAAATGCGGCGTTGATCGCAGGCGGAGCCAATGCGGCGATTCAGAATCACAAGTTCCAATTGGCTCAAACCTGGATCCACCGCTCCACGCCGGCGATGATGGATGACCCGCGCATTCAACGCGAGTGGGAACGGTCGCTCTTCTTTGAGGGCAAATACCGCGAGTCTGCGCAGTTCGGTTATAAGGTTCTGGCGCAGCGTCCGAAGGACCTCGACGGCGCCGTCTATCTCGCCTATGCGTTGTACAACCTCGGCCGCTACGACGACACACTTGCGCTCGCTTCACGCTACGAGGTCATGCTGCCGCAGGAGCCAAACTTCCCGCTCCTGCAAGGGCACGTGCACAAGCAGCAGGGATTGCTCGACAAAGCGGTGGACGACTACGGTCGGGCTCTTAAGCGCGATCCCAAAATGGTCGAGGCATTCGTTAACCGCGGCTACGTAGAAAACGATCTGCAGGACGCAGATGCAGCCATTGCAGACTTCGATCAGTCCCTCAAGCTGCAGCCAAACAACGGCAGTGCGCGCCTAGGCGCGGCATTCTCGAACCTCGAGCTGCACCGCTCGCATGCAGCGTTGGATCAGGTGGCGCAGGCAGAAAGGATTCTTGGTGTCTCAGCCGCCACGCATGAAGTGAAGGCAACGGCGTACCGACAGCTTCGTCAACTCCAGAAGGCCGAAACGGAATATCGGGCGGCGATCACGATGTCGCCCAGCGACGTCTCGCTGCATACCGCCCTGGCGGACACACTGTATTACGAACACAAATATAAGCCCGCGATCGATCAGCTAACGATCGCGATTCGCGAGCAAACGGATGATCCGTTCCTCTATGCCCAGCGGGCGCACGCGGAAGCCGAGCTCAAAATGCGCTCAGCGACGCTAGAGGATGTGAAGCAGGCTGAAGATCAGGCGTCCGATCAAGGCGCCGTGCTGCTTGCGACCGGCGACGCACTTCTGCTGCTCGGGGACAAGGAAGCAGCGCAGCAGCGTTTTGCTCGTGCGCTCGATGCGCCAGATACGAATCGCGTAGAAACGCGGCTGGCCTTCGCGCGCCTATTTGTGAATCAGCACAAGTACGACGATGCTCGGCAACAGGTCTCGCTCGGATTCACGGAAGCGCGTGTCGGTGAGTCTATGCCGGCCACAGCCGATGACTTGGTTGCAGCGGGAAACATTTTCCTGTCGATGAATGATTTCGACCTCGCGGAAAAGCTTTACGAGCGCGCGAAGGAGGCTGGCGCCGCGGATGAGCAAGTCGCAATTGGAATGGCAAATGTGGCGCTGGCCCAGGGAGACGATCGTCGCGCCGAGCAGTACCTGGCGAGTCTCGGGAACCGCGACCAGTATCTCGATGATTACGATTACATGCTGGCCGAAGGGTCGATTTCTCGGATGCGTCACGATATGCCGAATGCTGTAAGCGCCTTCGCTCGCGCCAACGCTTTGGCTCCGGAGAACGACAACTACGAAGTTCAGCGCAGCTTGCATGAAGCAGCCGGCGAAGCGGGAATGCCGGTCACCAGCAGCGTGAACGTGCTCTCCGACTTCTCTATTGCTCCTGTGTTCGACGATGCCACGATATACACGGTCGACGCACGCTTAGCCGGACTGAGCGGCAACTCGAGCCAGCTCCCGACTGGTCGCCGCCTGGTGGAGACACAGTTTACGCAAGGCTACCGGTATCGTCCTGGATCGGGAATTCCGGCTGTGAGCGGCTTTTTCCAGCTCGATCACTATGCCGGTAACTACTCTCTCCCGTTCGCGTCACGAGTTGTGGCCACTGACACTAACAACTACAACCTGAACGGCGGCATCAATCCTGTCCTACGGCTTGGCTCAGCCAGGTTCGAGTTCAACACTGGGCTGCAGTTCACTGTGCGTCGCGATAGCAATGAGCGTACGAGGTTCGATGTGAATCAGAACCTCTTCCGGCAGTTCGCGTATATGTCGTCGAGTCCGCTGTTCAACGCGCTCACCATTCGCGCGATGGCATACCACGAAAGTGGTCCGTTTACGTTGCAGCATCTCAGCTCAGGAGAGAAGGGGGCCAGAGTCGATTTCACAGTTGGTCGTCCTTGGGGTAAGAACGCGCTGGTTACCGGTTACACCGTTCGCGACCTGCAGTTCAATCCAGTGATCAGCGAGTTTTTCTCGACCTCTTCCTACATCGGATTCCAGCGCCAGTTCGGCCACAAGCTTACTGTGACTCCGATGGTTCAGATGATTCGCTCCTGGAGAGTAGAAGCGCCGCAGTTTGCACGTGCAGAAGCGTTTATGCCCGCCGGCACCTTTGAATATCGTCCGACGGAGAAATGGACTGTGGACGGCAACTTTGCCTGGCAATCCGGGCGCGGCAAAGATCCTTTGTTGCACGCTTATGACAACGTGCAGAGTGGAATTTACATCTCTTACCTAAAGCCCTTACGCCAGAACCAGCGTGATGGACTAGGTGAATTTCCGGTCGAGTACCCGATTCGGTTCTCGCTCGGCGTACAGCAACAGAACTTCTTTAACTTAGCTGGCACCGGACAGACAGAAATCGTTCCAGTAATTCGTCTGACGTTATTTTAACTAGCCAGAGGGGCCCGATGAATCAAGCTTGCGTGTTAGCGCCTTCGTATTTGTCGTCGCGTGATCACGACTGCAATTCGAATCGATCTCTTACTCGTGCACCCTTGAATGTCGCTCGCGTCGAGCTGCGGAGGGTGCAATGGATCTAAGAGCAGTTCTCCTTATCGGGAATCCGGATCCAGCTGAGGATGCAGCCCCGGCGTGTGAGACTGCCAGTTTTTCTGGCGTGCCGCTTTCGCTACTTCCCATTCTCGGAAAACCGCTATTGCATCGCGTCACCGACCGTTTGAAAAAAGCGGGGGTCGATTCCATCGCCGTTCTCAATACGAGCGATTGCTCCTCGCCACTCATTGAGGACGCCAATCGCTCTGATTTGAAATGGAAAAACGTTTCCGCTCAGCAGGCCTGGCGCGAGGCGGAACAGCAGTTTGACGACTTTGTTCAATCGGGAGCGGATCTGGTTCTGCTGTTCAGGCTTGGCCCATACGCAGAAGTCGAAATCGATCCGCTGATCCAATTCCATATTGATCAGCGTAATCACGTCACGCAGGTTGCGAACGACAATGGGGCTCTCGATATCTTCGTGCTCTCGTCTTCCCGCCGCAACGACGCTGCCTTCCTCCTGCGGAGCAAGCTTGCGAAGATGCGCGTGGCGGCCAGGCCGTTCATGACACGCGGGTATGTCAACAATCTGCAGAATGCCTCAGACTTTCGCCGGCTAGTCCTCGACAGCTTCCAGTTGAAGAATTCGATCCAGCCGGTTGGCGAGCAGGTTCGTCCGGGCATTTGGGTCGGCACGGGAGCAAGAGTTCATCGCAGTGCACGTTTGGTAGCTCCTTGCTATGTTGGACCCTACAGCAAAGTGCGCAATGGCGCACTGATTACGCGCGGCACCGCAATCGAACATCACAGCGTCGTTGATTGCGGCAGCGTTGTAGAAGCGAGCACCTTGCTTCCCCTGTCCTATCTGGGCGCCGGATTGGATTTGACCCATTCCGTTCTGGGAAATAAGCGAATCGTAAGCGTGAAGTATGGCGCCGAGCTTGAAGTGGAAGACAACAGCTTGGTTTCAGCTGTGCCGTCGGCGTCCGCTTTGCGTACCCTGCAGCATGCTGCCAATCTGGCAGCATTCGTCCCACGCCAATTTATTCGCAGTCTTGTTGCCGGCTCGAAGCCGAAGGCAGCACCGGCGCAGGTCGAGTGCCCGTCCGGGTTCGATGCCGCTGCAGTAACTCGCCCAAGCGTGCAAGAGCACGCGGGGCTGACTTCAACCGTGATTGCCAGAGTGAGGGAATAAATGGAACTCAGCAGACCAGTTGTCGTGAAGCGTATGCCCGAGAAGGTGAACCAGCGTGAAGCCCGCAAATTTCTGGCAGACGTACAGCCGTTTCTAAACGCGGATCGTCCCCAGCTGGTCTTCGATCTCTCCGCAGTCAGGCAGCTCGACGCTGCTGGTGTGGAAATGCTGTTGCATTGCGTCTCTGAGGTGATGAAGCGCGACGGCGATCTGAAGCTAGCCTCGCCATCGCCGCAGGCCTCAATGGTGTTGGAGCTCACACGGACGGAGCGACTCTTCGAGATTTATGACACCTCGACGGAAGCCGCGCGCAGCTTCTCCGGTTTCTTACCCAACGCGATGCGTCCCATACCTGTATTCCAACAGCCGATGGGAACGGAGCGGTTGGCGGCGTAAGGAAATCACCGCAGGGGTTGTCGGCGACGTTTCGCCCGAATTCTATCCAAATATCTGTCGTCGTGAGCGACTCATTGCGCGAGGAATCCTGCACTAGTGGCGCAGTTCACGAGGCCTATGCAGCAGGATTTCTGCGCTGATGCCAGAAAGACTGCAACAGATTATTGCGATCTGAGACTGATGAATGACCGCGTATTTAGCGCAGAAACCTTGTTAACTACTTTCTACATCCAAAGCAGCAGAACGTAAGCAGCAGATGAACTCCGGCTCTGAAACAATCTCACTTCCGCTTCGCACTGGGTGGCGATTGCGTTTGAATGACTGGCGCGAACGCGGCGCCGCATCACGGGTCCTGAGCGGCAGTATCATAATGCTCGTTGGCTCGGTGCTGGTGGCCGGCATCAACTTCGGGTTCAACGTCTCGATGGCCAGGCTGCTTGGCCCGGCGTTGTTTGCACAAGTGGCTGCGGTCGTCACGCTGCTGATGCTCGCCTCCGCCGTGAGCCTCTCGTTCCAGATGGTCTGCGCGAAGTTCGTTGCCCGCAACGAGAGCACATTTGGAAAGCTGGCGGTCTTTCACGGGCTGCGGAAGCGCGCGTGGATCGTTGGGATCGCGATTGCCGTTGGACTGACGCTCGCGCAGAAACCAATCGCCGCTTATCTGCAGATGCCTAACTCGTGGATACTTGCGGTTTTCGCCCTGGGAATGGCTTTTTATACGCCGTTGGGCGTCAAACGCGGCAACATGCAGGGCCTGTGCGAATTCGGCGCTCTGGCGCGGAACTACATCCTTGAAGCCGCTTCCAAATTGGCGTGTGCCATTCTGCTAGTGGAACTCGGTTATGCAGTGATGGGCGCTGTCGGCGCGATCTCAGCGTCGATTCTCGCTGCCGTTCTCATTCCGAGTCCGAAGGCACAAGATGACGCAGGCCACAAGACGCTTGTTCCTGCATCTTTCCGAGAGGGAATTCAGGCGATCGTCTTCTTTGTCGGACAGGTAGTGATAAACAACATCGACATCATTCTTGTGAAGCATTTCTTTGCTGCGGAACAGGCAGGCTTGTACGCCGCAGTCGCGCTCGTGGGGCGCGTACTTTACTTTGCCGCCTGGTCGATCGTGAGCGCGATGTTCCCAATCAGTGCCGCATCAAAAGACGAGGAGAACAAAGTTCACGTCCTGCTGCTGCCTCTGATGATCGTGCTGTTTATCTCGATCGCCTTCATTGTTGTGCTGGCACTTTTCCCAGGATTCATCATTCATCTGGTAGTTGGCGAAGGCTTCCATTACGCTGCGCCATTCCTGAGTCTCTACGCGACGGCAACAGGGCTTTACGCTCTCTCCGTCGTGCTGATGACGTACGAAATGTCCCGCAAGATCGCGAATACAGGCTGGGTACAACTGATATTCAGCGCAGCGCTGGTCTTGTTGATTTACATGCTTCATTCCAGTTTGCGACAGGTGATCGTCGTGCAGATCGTGCTGATGTTGCTGATGCTGCTCGTAGTTTCACTCCCATTTTTGCGTTCCATCAGAAGTTTGCGATGGAAGGAGGTCGCATGATTCTCAAGCGCCGCATAACCGAGGCGGAAGTTATTGCCGAGTTTCTGAAGAACGAGTTTTACCAAAAAGAGTACGATCGCGATCGCGATCAATATGAAGCAATCGTTCTCGATCCCGACCTGGCCGACGAGACACAAAACACCGTTCGCCGCGCGCTGCTATACCGCCGCCGCGGACACATGTGGCGCGAAGTACCGCGCGATACCGTCTGGCACGAAGCCGAGATCGACGCCGAAGATCTAAGACGGATTCGCGTCTTCCCACGCGCCCATTGGCGCAAGATCTCCGACGGTAGCTTCCTGCTCAGCGAAATCGTGAACCGCATTCGCGACTCGGCTATCGCCAAAACCGATCCCGCGTTCTCGAAGATTCAACTCTTGCGTTATCGCCTGCAGCGCGATTCGGTCAATTCCGCCGTACTGCTCATTGGCGTTGACGAAGAGCAGCCGCTCACGATTCTCGAAGGCAATCACCGCCTCGCCGCAGCAATGCTTGTGTCGCCGCATCTGGTACACACCGGTTTCCGCATCATCTGTGGGTTGTCGCCCCACATGTACGAGTCCTGCTGGTATGACACAAATATCCCGACGCTGTGGACATACCTCAAGAATCGTCTACGCAATGTTGTCGACAAAGAGGCCGATATCAATCGCGCCTTGGCAAGGCTGGGCGAAGCCGACGCTGCAGATTCGCTGGGTACGGAAATGGTGAAAGCGCAAAAAGCCGAGGCGAAGTAGGTCTCGAGCTGAAGGACCCCGACTTCTCATGGGAGTCGGGGCGGCTTTCACCTACCCCAACATTGGTTGATTCCTCTCGTCCTTCGGGCCTAACATTCCTAGTTCGCCGAGGGGCCAATTATGTCCAGCAGTGCCATCGCCACCCAACTTAAATCCTGTCCTATTTACATCAACGGCAAGCCGCAAATTTCGCGCGGAGAAGTTGTCGTACAACACAATCCTGCAACGGGAGAACCGGTTGCCGAAATTCCGCTGTGTACACACGAAGAAGTCTCGGCGGCGATTGCCTCGGCGCAGGCGGCATTCCCGGCCTGGAGTGCAACTCCCGTCCTGAACCGTTGCCGGGTGCTGTTCCACTTCCATGAGCTTATGGAAAAGCACGCCGACGAGCTGATCGCGCTCATCATCGAAGAAAACGGCAAAGTGCGCGAAGAGGCGCGAGGTTCCTTTCAGCGTGGACTGGAATGCGTTGAGTTCGCGTGTGGCGTATCCAGTCTGATGATGGGAGAGACCGTGGAGCACGTTGGCGCGGATGTTGACGGCTGGTCCACACGGCATCCACTCGGCGTTTGCGTCGGAATTACTCCGTTTAATTTCCCATTAATGGTTCCGTTGTGGATGTTCCCTGTCGCGATCGCCTGTGGAAATACCTTCGTACTCAAACCTTCCGAGCGCGTGCCACGATCTGCGGTGCGCCTGCTCGAACTGGTGCATGAAGCAGGACTACCAGCTGGAGTCATGAACCTTGTGCACGGAACCAAGGATGTCGTCGACCAGCTTCTGACCGATCCCCGCGTGAAAGCGGTTTCGTTCGTCGGCTCGAGTCCGGTGGCGAAATACATTTACACAACTGCCGCGGCTAATGGAAAACGTGTGCAGGCACTAGGCGGAGCGAAAAACCACTCCGTGGTGATGCCCGATGCGGACATGAAGCACTCCGCCAGCACAATCATGTCTTCATCCTTCGGATGCGCGGGCGAGCGATGCGTTGCTACGAGCGTGGTCGTGGCGGTAGGCGAGGCCGCCGAGCCATTGCTCGCTGCTTTGAAAAAAGCATCCGACGATATGAAGGTTGGCGATGGCTCTGAACGCGACAGCATCATGGGACCGATCATCAACAGCGATGCCAAGAAGCGCGTCCTCAGCTACATCGAGCTTGGCGAGAAAGAAGGCGCGAGGCTGGCGCGTGATGGGCGCAAAGATTCGTGCTGCGAGTCGGACGGCTATTTCGTGGGACCGACGATCTTTGACCACGTGAAGCCGTCCATGCGTATTGCGCGCGAAGAGATCTTTGGTCCAGTTCTTTCTGTTGTTCGCGCCAGGAATTTGCAAGAGGCGATCGACGTCGTGAACGGGTCAGAGTACGGCAACGCCTCTTCGATATTTACCAAATCGGGACAAGTTGCTCGCGAGTTCAGCGCGAAAGTGCAGACAGGTATGGTTGGCATCAACGTAGGAGTGCCGGCACCCGTTGCAATCTTCCCGTTCACTGGCTGGAAGGGCTCGTTCTTTGGCGACCTGCACGCGCTGGGCAAAGACGGAGTAAAGTTCTACACGGAAACGCGCGTTGTAACCTGCCGATGGGTTTAGGCGACGCCCACGGCTCGGCTCCGAGCAAAGCTGCCGCGCCCAGCAGACGCGCAGTGGTCGTTGGAGCAGGGCCGAATGGCTTAGCGGCGGCAATCGTATTGGCACAAGCCGGGCTGCACGTCGAGGTCTTCGAAGCCGAGGCGCAAGCCGGCGGCGGCGCGCGCACGATGGAACTTACGCTGCCGGGCTTCCATCACGACTTCGGTTCGGCAGCCCACCCGATGGCAGTTGGCTCACCCTTCTTCTCGTCATTACCACTTCGGGAATATGGGCTCCAATGGATTCACTCGCCATCGGTTGTCGCGCATCCGCTCGACGACGGCACCGCGGTGTTGCTGGAGCGAAGCCTTGCGGATGCTGTACGCGAGTTTGGCAAAGACGGGCGAGCGTGGGAGAGGCTAGTCGGTCCGTTAGCAGGATGTTGGACCGAAATCGCTCCCGATCTCCTCAGTCCTCTGTTGCGCATTCCACGACATCCGATCCGACTCGCTAAGTTCGGCCTTCATGGTTTGCCCTCGGCGAAATTTCTGGCGAATCGCCATTTTCGCAGCGAACGCATAAGAGCGTTGTTCGCGGGTTTGGCGGCGCATTCTTTTCTTGCACTCGACGAGCCCATGACTGCGGCTGTGGGATTGATCTTCGGTATAACAGCCCATGCAGTAGGCTGGCCTATCCCGCGTGGCGGCTCGCAATCGATCACGAATGCTCTTATCGGCTATCTGGCTCAGCTGGGCGGAGTGGTGCGAACTTCGCAGCGGGTAGCAGACCTGAGTTCGGTAGGGGATTTCACTGTCGCACTCTGTGATGTGACTCCGCGACAGCTTCTGCAGATCGCCGGGCAGCGCTTCAGCTCGGCATATAAGCGCCTTCTCCAAAGCTACCGATATGGGCCGGCGGCCTTCAAAATCGACTACGCCTTGTCGGCTCCGATTCCGTGGAAGGCAAAGGAGTGCGCGCGAGCAGCAACAGTCCACCTTGGCGGGAGTATGGAGCAGATATGCGAATCAGAGTACGATGCGCGACATGGACGCCATTCGGAACGTCCATTCGTGCTGCTGGTCCAACCCACGCTCTTCGATTCCACACGCGCGCCAGAGGGCAAGCACATCGCATGGGCATATTGCCACGTTCCGAACGGATCCACGTTTGACATGCTTCCGCGCCTCGAGGCTCAGATCGAGCGCTTCGCTCCCGGCTTTCGCGATTGCGTGCTGGCGCGCCGAGTATTGAAACCGGCCGATCTCGAGAGCATGAATGCAAACCTCATCGGAGGAGACATCAATGGGGGTCTCGCCGATTGGCGTCAATTGATTCTTCGTCCTACCTGGCGCTATTACACGACTCCGGCAAAGGACATCTACATTTGCTCGGCCTCGACGCCGCCGATGGGCGGAGTGCATGGAATGTGTGGTTACAACGCTGTACAGGTGGCGCTACGAAATATCAAACGCCTCACTTAGCCGCGGTGAACTTCAGACACACGGGTGCGGGAACTTTCACTTCGTCGCCGGTTGCGGTGAGTCGGCCGGTGCTGCGATTTATGCGAAAAATAACGATGTTTCCGGTGTCCTGGTTTGCGACAAGGAGCCGCGAGCCTGTGGGATCGATGACGAAGCTGCGCGGTGTTCTGCCTTTGACGGAGAAGTTGTCGATCAGCCGCAGCGTGCCTTTGGATTTGTCGATGGAGAAAACGGCGATGCTGTCGTGACCACGATTCGAGGCAAATAGAAACCGCCCGTCAGGAAGGACTGCGATTTCCGCCGCGGTGTTTTCACCCGAGAATTCTTTAGGCAGCGCGGAAATCGTCTGCAGCGGATGCAGTGTGCCGCTCGCAGCATCATAGGAGAACACTGAAACTGTGGACTGCAGTTCATTGATCACGTAGGCGAACTTGCCGTTTGGTGCAAAGGCCAGGTGACGAGGCCCAGCCCCGGGTTCCGTTTTTGCAAAGGGCGGATCGTTAGGCGTGAGCTTGCCCCCATCGAGGCGGTAAACGACCAGTTGGTCCATACCCAAATCGGCAGCGATGGCGAAGCGGTTGTCCGGCGAAGTCTCAATCCAGTGGGCATGCGCGGCTTCCTGGCGTTCCCGATTCGGGCCCGATCCTTTGTGCTGAACAAACGCAGTTGCGGCTCCGAGGCTTCCATCCTGCTGGACCGGAAACACCGAAATGCTGCCGCCGGTGTAGTTCGCGACCAACACATATTTGCCGCTCTTATCGAGCGACACATAACAAGGATCCGCCCCACCCGAGGGTACCTCGTTTAATAACCGGAGCCGACCGCCTTTCTCGACCGCAAATGCGCTGACGCCGCCGCTAGATTCATTTTGATATTTCCGAACCTCGTTGACTGCGTACAGGAATCGTTCTGTGTCATTAATTGTGACAAAAGACGGATTGGCAGTTTCAGCAGCTAGTTCAGGATGACTGAGTTGCCCGGATCCAGCGTTGTAGCGATACACATAGATGCCCTTTGCGCCCTTGTCGGTGTACGTTCCGACGTAAAGGAGGTATTGCGATGTGCGCGACTCCTTAGCCGCTGAGAGTCCAGAGGAAGACAAGATGATCAGCAGCATAACGATGCAGCATCGGAGGAGGCTCATGTCGTGAAGAAGTATGGCACAGGGGGTCGTGTCACGACTGTCCGTCGCACTGTTGAGCTATGTTGCTACAAGCCTCAGGGTCGTATTTCATTTGAAGTGCGCTACCTCACTGGCCGCTGCAAGCTTTTGTTTCGCTACCTTCTTCATCTTCGGCCCTCCGTACAAAAACGGGATTCCTTTGCTGTTGTCACAAAACACGTTTTCTGCGGCGGTCGACCCTTCCGGATAGGGCGAACCTTCCGCGATCTCGCGATCTTCATCGATCTCGCGCTGAACAGAGTCGATCAGCTCGCGATTTGCTTTCTCAGTTACCCAGCCCTTGCGGAGTAGATATTCTTCCATGCGGGTGATTGGATCGCGCTTTGTCCAGTATTCAAAGTACTGTTTTGGCACATAGGCGGCGGCATCGTGCATGGCGTGTCCGCGCATGCGCATCATTTTCGCTTCAATTAGTGTTGGGCCTTGGCCGGCATAGGCGCGCTGTGCCGCTTCGTACGTCACGTCATAGACCTGGTTGGGATCAGTGCCATCGATAATTGCGCCGGGGACTCCGTAGCCAAGTGCACGATCCGCGAGATCCCGACAGGCGACCTGTCGATCTACCGGAGTGGAATATGCCCAGAGATTGTTTTCGACGATCAGAATCACGCCGAGCCTCTGCACGGCGGCGAAGTTGAAGCCTTCATAGGTTGGACCAGTTGATTGGCCACCATCGCCGATCCAGGTGAGACACGCGATGTTTCTCCCTTGCAGTCGCGCGCCAAGGGCGACTCCTGCCAAAACGGGAATAAGATCGCCGAGCATAGAAATCGGCGCGGCGATCTGGTGCTCTTGGATATCACCAAAATGGGAGCCGGCGTCGCGACCTCCGGTCGGAGCGCCCGATTTCGCCATGTACTGCATCATGACGTCGCGCGGCTTGAACCCGCGGACCAGCAGCGCTCCTTGATTCCGGATCATCGGCCCAATCCAGTCGCCCTTACGCAGCGCATAGGCCGAGGCGCACGAGCATCCTTCCTGGCCCAGCCCTAAATAAACTCCGCCAACAACCTTCTGCTGCTTGAACAGGTTTTCCAGTGTCTGCTCCATCTTGCGATTGAGCAGCATGTAGCGGTAAATCTCGATCGTCTGATTTTTATTCAGGTACTTTGATTCGCGCAGAGGAGGAGGCTCGGCTGAGAGATCGCCTTCGACTTTGTAGCGGAATTGCCCGTCTACCCATTCTTCGACCGTGTGGAAGTTCGGGATTTCAAGACGATAGTCCGGAATTCCGTGCGGATTCGTCCGGATTGGATATTTCTCGCGAGAAGCTCCGTTACGGCTGGAGGTCAGCTTTGCAGCGGATTTTGAAGCACCCACAGACTTGGTTTCGGACTTTCCTTTCGCAACCGTTTTCTTCATCGAAAGTCCCGCTACGCCTCTACTCTGCTGCTATACGAACCATCGGCGGGCTTAATCGTATCAGGAACCGGTCCCAGCGGAGGAGCTTCGACATGCACAGAGATTCCCGACCGCGCGGTGTTCGGAATGTCATACAAGGCACTGCCTAGAGCTAACCAACGCCAACTCGTCCCGTCTAATGTTGCAAGTCTCTGTGTGTCCATTTAACTTTAGCGGTCAGAACCGAGATTCATCTTCCATCCTTGAGAGGTATTCCATGAGGATCTTCCTGCGTTCAGGCCTGGCGCTCGCCTTGGTATTGCTGATGTCAATGTCAATGCTTGCTGCCCCGCCTGCTCCAAACGCAACTCCGACCAATACGTTCACCGTTCCCGTCACTTACTACAAGCTTCCGAACGGATTGCGCGTCGCGCTCTCGCCGGATCATACGGCGCCGACGGTTGCTGTCGCCGTCTACTACCGGATCGGCTTTCGCGTTGAGCCAAAAGACCGCACCGGATTCGCGCACTTGTTCGAGCACATGATGTTCCAGGGATCGCAGAACCTCGGCAAGATGGAGATGATTAAGCTGGTTCAGCAGAACGGCGGAACGCTGAATGGATCCACGCGTTTCGACTTCACCAACTACTTTGAGATAGTCCCTTCTAATAAGTTGGAAACAATGCTGTGGGCAGAGGCCGATCGCATGCGCGGTCTGGCTGTGACCGAAGACAATCTCAAAAACCAGCAGGGCGTTGTGGGGAACGAAGTGAAAGTAAACGTCCTTAATCGTCCCTACGGTGGATTCCCGTGGCTGGATATGCCGCAGTACGCGAATACCAACTGGTATAACGCCCACAACTTCTACGGTGATTTGAAGGACATCGAGGCCGCAACCCTTCCCGATGTGCAGCAGTTCTTCAAGACTTATTACGTTCCCAACAATGCCGCGTTGGCCGTGGTCGGCGACTTCGATGTGGCGGATGCGCGCAAGATGATCGACAAATACTTCGCGACGATTCCCGCCGCCCAAAAAACAAAAGAGCCGGATCTGACCGAGCCCCGCCAAGAAAAAGAAAAGAAAACCAGCAAGGTTGATCCGCAGGCGAAGCGTCCAGCGCTCGCGGTTGCTTATCACATGCCGGAACGCAACACGCCTGAGTACTACGCAATGGGCTTGCTTGATCAAATCCTGCTTCAGGGCGACGACAGTCTGCTGCACCAGGAGTTAGTTCAGAAGAGAGGCATGACTGGCGGAGTCGAAGGCGGAATCAACTTGCTGGGCAACATGTACGACTACAACGGGCCGATGCTCTGGACCGCGTACATGTTCCACGACAGCAATGTCAAAGACGATGACATCCTTGCCGCCATGGACACCTCTATCGACTCCCTACGCAACAAGCCTATCGACCAGAAGACGCTCGATCGTGCACTGGTGAAACTACGATCCGACTTCTACGATCAGGTGAGCCAGTTTAACGGATTCGGACTCGCCGACATGCTCGCCAGCTTCGCTCTCTTCGACGACAATCCGGCGCGGGTGAATCAGATTGAGTCCCAATTCCGGAAGATAACTCCGGCGCTTATCCAGAAAACCGCTCAGGAATATTTGAGGACATCGAACCGGACCGTACTTGCGATCGAGCCTGGCGCAGCCACACAGAGCGCTCAAGCCAGCAAGTCTGGAAATTGAGGAGCGAAGGAGAGAAACATGCGAAATCGAATTATTGCTCTGATCTGCACATTGTTCTTCGCTCTGGCGTCGTACGCGGGCGTGGCCCAGGAGAGCGCTCCTGCGCTAAGCACGCAGGCGAAAAAGCAATCGCCGCCTCCAGGCAGCGCACCCAAACCCTTCAAGGTTCCACAACAGGAAAAGTTCTCGTTGCCAAACGGACTCGAAGCTACGTTGGTTCCATATGGCGCGGTTCCGAAAGTCATGGTCGCCGTAACGGTACGCGCGGGAAATCTGAATGAAGCTGAGAACCAGGTATGGCTCGCCGATCTGACCACCAGCTTGATGAAAGAAGGAACAACGACCAGGTCTGCTCAAGAAGTCGCGCAACAGGCCGCCTCAATGGGCGGAGCTGTGGACGTGAGCGTCGGACCAGACGTCACGAGTATTTCCGGTGATGTCCTTTCCGAATTCGGTCCAAGCATGGTATCGCTGCTGGCCGATGTTGCCACGCATCCGGCGCTTCCCGCTTCGGAACTCGATCGTTTGAAGAAGGACCAGCTTCGGACCTTGAGCATTCAGAAATCGCAACCACAACCGATCGCCCACGAGCAGTTCGTAAAGGCGCTGTATCCGAACCATCCCTATGGACGCCTGTTCCCGACCGAGCAGATGATCCAGGGTTACACGATCGAAGATGTTCAGAAGTTTTACAAAGACAACTTCGGAGCAGCCCGTACGCACATTTACGTGGCCGGAAAATTTGACTCAGCAGCGGTGAAGAAGGCGATCACTGAAGCGTTCTCGTCGTGGCCGCACGGGCCCGATGCTCTGATCGATATTCCAAAGCCGACCACCAAACACGACCTTACTGTCATCGACCGGCCCGGCGCTGTGCAGTCCACGTTATACATCGGGCTTCCTGCCATCGACCCAAGCAATCCCGATTACATTCCCTTCCAGGTGATGAATGCGATTCTCGGCGGTTCATTCGGATCGCGTATTACTTCGAACATTCGCGAGCAGAAAGGCTATACGTATTCGCCGTTCAGCCAGGTCTCGACCCGATACCGTGATGCTTATTGGGCGGAGATCGCGGACGTGACCGCGCAATATACCGGTGCATCGATCAAAGAGATTCTTTACGAGATCGATCGCCTGCAGAAAGAGCAGCCTACGGCACAGGAACTCGATGGCATCAAGAACTATCTTGCCGGCGTCTTTGTTCTGCGCAATTCCACACGCGGCGGCCTCATCGGCCAGCTCGAGTATGTCGATCTGCACAAGCTTGGCGATCAGTATCTCGATACCTATGTGCAGAAGATCTACGGTGTCTCCGCGGAGCAGGTGCAGCAAATGGCTCAGAAGTACATCGTTCCGGACAAGCTCACAATGGTCATTGTCGGTGACAAGTCCAAGATCGCCGATCAGCTAACCAGCTATCAAGGCGCTGGCGGACAGTAAATTGAGCGTCCTATTTTGGCTAGGGCATGGGAGAACTGAGCAGTTTGAGCAATACCGGCGATGGTTTCGCCGAACGAACTAAGTCCGGTCGACAGAACCACTCCAGTTAATTCATCGTGCTCTGGTCAAAATTAGTGCAGCCCTCGCCCCAAGGGAGGCTTCGAGCAGCCAAGCTGCACTACGGCTGGACCTTTCGAGCGGAAGCTGTCCAGCGTCGCCCACCCGTACCGGCCCGAATCCATGCGGCTGTGGTCTCACTCGCGGCGAAACCCGCATTTTATTCGGGATCGGGAGTAAACAACTCACAAATCTGATACCGCAAGCCCCTCTTGAAGCATCTACAAATGTTCGCCCGATGAGCTTAATAAGCGGATAGAATCGTCGAGGCCAAACTCTGGCCTTTCCCCGTACGTAAGCGCAGGTTTTACGCTGTTGATTCGCCGTTTTAGGCCTTCGGGGCGCCCGCAGCTGGCAGTGACCATTGTCACGTGCACAGGAGCAGAGTGGTTCTATCATGGTAGTCATGAACGCCTATCCAGTCTTGCCGGCAGAGCCGGCGGAATCTGATCAGAGTGAAGTAAATGAATGGCTTGAGGCCTTTGATCAGATCGTCGAAGAAGAGGGCCCTTCCCGGGCTACAGAGTTGCTCGACGCGCTTTCGCGTCACGCTCGCGAGTCCGGTGTAGAGCCGCCGACCCAGCTTCACACCCCTTACAGGAACACGATCGGTGTGGAGCAGGAGTTGCCCTACCCGGGCGATCGCGACATGGAGCGTCGGATCGAGGCGCTGATTCGCTGGAATGCTATGGCGATGGTGCATCGCCAGAACAAGAAAGACTCTGGAATTGGCGGGCATCTCTCGACCTATTCTTCTTTGGCGACTCTGCTGGAGGTCGGGTTCAATCATTTCTTCCACGCGACCTATGGGGATCAACCCGGGGACATGATTTACTTTCAGGGACACGCCTCGCCCGGCGTTTATGCTCGCGCCTTTCTTGAAGGTCGAATCAGCGAGCAGCAGGTTCTGAATTTCCGGCATGAAACCCGGGGCGAGCCGGGACTCTCGTCTTATCCGCACCCTTGGCTGATGCCGGACTTCTGGCGGTTCCCGACGGTGTCGATGGGCATTGGCCCGATCAACGCAATTTATCAGGCGCGTTTCATGCGGTACCTCGAACATCGCAATCTCATCGAAAAAACGCCCCGCAAAATTTGGGCGTTCGTAGGCGATGGCGAAACCGATGAAGTTGAAACGCTCGGCGCTTTAACGGTGGCAACCCGAGAGAAACTCGACAACCTCATCTTCGTCGTGAACTGCAATCTGCAACGCCTCGACGGTCCGGTACGTGGAAATGGAAGAATCATCAATGAACTCGAAGGTGTATTCCGCGGCGCCGGCTGGAATGTAATCAAGGTCATATGGGGCAGCGATTGGGATCCGCTCCTCGCGCGCGACAATTCCGGTGTGCTGCTGAAGCGCATGGAAGAGTGCGTTGACGGCGAGTACCAGGCCTGTAAAGCCAAAGGTGGCGCTTACACGCGCGAACATTTCTTCGGTAAATACCCAGAGCTGCTTGAACTCGTCGCTGATCTGAGCGACGACCAGATCGCGAGTCTGCATCGTGGCGGCCACGATCCCAAGAAGATTTACAACGCGTATTTGCGTGCAGTGGAGCACACCGGCAGTCCAACCGTCATTCTTGCGAAGACCGTGAAAGGTTACGGCCTTGGCTCGGCGCAGGCTCGCAATGCCACTCACCAGGAAAAGAAACTAACTGACGAAGCCTTGCAGACCTTCCGCAAAGTTTTTGACATTCCCGTTCCGGACCAGGCCGCCAAAGACGGCGCGCCATATCGTCCCGAAAAGGACACGCCCGAAATCGAGTACATGAAGAAGGCCCGTAAGAACCTCGGCGGCTTCATTCCGGCGCGGGACACCCGCAAGCCCAATCTCAAAGCTCCCGAACTTGACTTCTTCAATGACGCGCTCGGCGGATCGCGCGGTCGCGCGGTGTCCACAACGATGGGATTCGTGAGCATGCTGCGTACGCTGCTCAAGCATCCTGAAATGGGAAAGCTGGTGGTGCCGATCGTTCCTGACGAAGGACGCACTTTTGGACTCGAATCGGCGATTCGCCAGGTCGGCATATACGCCAGCCAGGGACAGCTCTACACTCCACACGATCAGGACATCCTTCTCTACTATCGCGAAGAGAAAGACGGCCAGATTCTGGAAGAAGGAATCACCGAAGCCGGCTCGATGGCGTCGTTCACTGCGGCGGGCACGGCCTATTCGAACTATCGTCTACCCACGATTCCCTTCTACATGTACTACTCGATGTTTGGATTCCAACGCGTTGGCGATCTCATCTGGGCTTTTGGAGACGCGCGTGGTAAAGGCTTCCTCATGGGCGGGACGGCGGGACGTACGACGCTCTCCGGTGAAGGCCTGCAGCACTGCGATGGACACAGCGTAGTGATGTCGAGTGTGTATCCGAGCTGCGTGACCTACGATCCGGCATACGCGTACGAAATGGCAGTCATCGTTCGTGACGGTTTGCGACGCATGTACGAGAAGAACGAGGACGTCTTCTACTACATCACCATGTACAACGAAGACTACGCCATGCCGGAGATGCCCAAGGGCGTCGAAGAAGGCATCCTTCGCGGCATCTACAAGTACAA
This sequence comes from uncultured Terriglobales bacterium, assembly GCA_964476905.1. Classification (GTDB taxonomy): domain Bacteria; phylum Acidobacteriota; class Terriglobia; order Terriglobales; family Acidobacteriaceae; genus Gp1-AA112. The sequence goes on along the minus strand of CAYZHX010000015.1, from coordinate 21,869 downwards.
AGGCGCGCCGGGCGGGAAAGCAGTAGCGCAACTCTTCGGCAGCGGCCCAATTTTGAACGAAGCCCTGAAGGCACAAGTCACGCTCGCCGAAAAGTACGGTGTACAAGCCGATGTATGGAGCGTCACTAGTTACACCGAGCTGCGCCGCAACGCACTCGCAGTCGATCGATGGAATTTGCTGCATCCCGCAGAAAAAGAAAAGCAGCCGTATATTTTGAAGGCAATGGAGGGCGCTGAAGGGCCGATCATCGCAGCCAGCGATTACATGAAGATCGTTCCCGATCAGCTCTCACCGTGGCTGCGCGAGCGCCTCGTCAGTCTCGGCACGGACGGCTTCGGGCGTAGCGACAACCGCGAATACCTGCGCAAGCATTTTGAGATCAGCCCGGAAGCAATCGTAGCGGCGACGCTCTCGAAGCTGTCGCGCGAGAAGAAATTCGACGCAAAGAAATCGCAGAAAGCGTTCCAGGAGTTGGGAATCGATCCGGAGAAAATTGATCCAGCGAAAGCGTGATGATCGGATCAGGGCGGTACTGACGTAAGGGCCTCACCCAATACGCCGCATTTACAATTTAGTTATGGCTTCAACCTCTCAAGAAATTCCACGTAGTTCTTTCCTCATCGATCCGCATGACCGGGAGCGGGTCTTCGAGACCTTCCGGCGCTGGGGGTATCTTCAGGCCAAGCTCGACCCTCTTGGGCAGTACCTTCAGCCACAGGCTGTTCCCGAACTTGACATCCAGGGAGACTTCGCCGACGAAGCGCGTCGATGCTATTGCGGCACGATAGGCGCCGAGTTCATGCACATTCCCGATCCGGCACGCAGAGAGTGGATTCAAGAGCGTCTCGAAACCGATGCCCCTGCGGTTGACCAGAAGCACATTCTTGATCTGCTCACCAAGGCTGATCTCTTTGAACAGGTAATCCAGTCACGTTATCTCGGGACGAAGCGCTTCTCACTGGAGGGCGTAACCTCGCTCATCCCATTCTTGGACGAAGTTCTGAACGAGGCTGCCGAGCGTGGCACGATCCAAGTAGTGATCGCGATGAGCCATCGCGGCCGATTGAACGTGATGGTCAACACAGTCGGAAAATCTGCAAGCGACATGTTTGCGAAGTTCGAAGACGTCGATCCGCGCAGCATCCTAGGTGGCGGCGACGTGAAGTATCACCAGGGCGCAACCGGAACATTCACTGGACGCAATCGCAACACCGTTAAGCTGCACTTGGTTTCAAACCCAAGCCATCTGGAGGCGGTCGATCCGGTAGCCACTGGCCGGGTGCGCGCCAAGCAGATTCGCTGGGGCGGAGAGGACAAAGTCCTTCCCGTAATGATTCACGGCGATGCAGCCTTCGCAGGTCAAGGAATCTGGGCAGAGACGCTCAACCTCGCCAGTGTTGATGGATATACCGTTGGCGGTGGGCTTCACGTGATCGTTAACAACCTGATCGGTTTCACCACCGAGCCGTACGAGACGAACTCATCGCGCTATTCCTCTGATTTGGCCAAGCGTCTTCCCATTCCGATTTTCCATGTGAATTCAGAAGACCCTGATGCGGTGCTCCGGATCGCGAAGCTTGCGGTCGACTATCGCTATACCTTTCATTCCGACGTGGTTATCGATCTGATCGGCTACCGTCGCCACGGGCACAGCGAAGTCGACGACCCCACAATCACGCAGCCGATTCGGTATGCGCGCATTAAGGACCATCCTCCCCTGCACGAAATTTATGCCAAGCACGTTGGCATCGATAACAGCCATCGAGTGCAGGAGATCACCACGGAAATCAGCGAAGCGCAGAAGCAAGCGACGCGCATGAAAAAGATGCCGCGCCTCGCGCAGCTTCCAGAGTACTGGGACAAATACAAAGGCGGCTGCTTCTTGCCGGAGTATGAAGTCCAGACGGGAATCTCCGCAGAAGAAATCGGGAAAATCTCCGATAAGCTCGCGAGCTATCCTCCCGAGTTTCACATCCATCCGAAGATAAAGAAGCTGCTGGAGCAGCGTGCCGAAATGGGACACGGCAAGCGTCCATTTGACTATGGTATGGCTGAAGCTGTGGCTTTTGGCTCGCTGCTAATTGAAGGCACTCCAGTACGCCTAAGCGGACAGGACTGTAAACGCGGCACTTTCAATCAGCGCCACAGCGTGCTGGTCGACGTCGAGAACGAAGATGAGTACATCCCCCTGAATCACATCCAACCGGGACAAGCGAAGTACGAAGTCTATAACTCGATCCTCTCCGAAGCCGGAGTGCTTGGCTTCGAATACGGCTACAGCCGTGATTATCCCGAGTCGCTGGTGCTCTGGGAAGCTCAATTCGGCGACTTTGCCAACGGCGCACAGATCATCATCGATCAATTCATCTCGTCTGCAGAAGACAAATGGGGATTACTGAGCGGTCTCGTGATGCTTCTGCCGCATGGCTATGAGGGTCAGGGTCCCGAGCACTCCAGTGCGCGGCTTGAGCGCTATCTGCAACTCACGGCGCGCGACAACATGCAGATCTGTCAGCCCTCAACGGCAGCGCAGTACTTTCATCTACTGCGACGGCAGGCCCTGCGGTCCTGGCGCAAGCCGCTCGTGGTGTTTACACCCAAGAGCATGCTGCGCCATCCTGACGCGAACTCTCCCATTCAGGACTTTAGCCGTGCGCAGTTCCTGAACGTGCTTCCCGAAACGGAAGTCGCAGATCCGACGCGCCTGCTCGTCTGCACCGGCAAGATCGGCCACGAGCTGCGCATGGAACGCAAGAAGCGCAAAGACGATTCCACCGGGATCATCTTCATCGAGCAACTCTATCCCTGGCCGGAAGCGGAACTCACAGCGGAGCTGCAAAAGCACTCCGGCGCGACCGAGATCGTTTGGGTGCAGGAAGAACCGGCGAACATGGGCGCGAATTGGTTTGTGGTTCCGCGGCTCAAACGCATTTCCGGTGGTCGTCCGGTCCTTACTGTGAAACGCTCGGCGGCAGCCAGTCCTGCGACCGGCTCTGCCAAGGCGCACGACATGGAGCAAAAGACGCTCATCGATCTCGCATTCGGCGGAGCCAAGTAAGACCGAATGCCAGTTAAGGTACGTGTAGATCGCAGCGAGAAGCTTGTCGTGACCAGATACTCAGGTCAGGTGACCGACGCAGATGTGGCGCGCCAGATCGCCGACATCGAGCGCAACGCGCCGTACGACCCAGAGTATCGAGCAATCACCGATTTCACTCAGGTGACGCAGTTTGAGATTTCCGCCGATCAGATTCGGCTGGTTGCGGAAACGAAGTCGCCGTTGGAAAAAGCTCACCGCGTAATGGTGGCTCCATCCGATGTTGCCTACGGCACTTCACGCATGTTTCAAATGCTTGCCGGACGTACAAGGCCCAACATCACTGTCGTTCGTACTCTAGGCGAAGCATACAAGACGCTCGGCATTGACGAGAAAGGAAGCTAGTCGCGAGTTAGCTTAGGAACACCCTCGCTACAATCAATCTATGAACAAAATGATCATCTCCAACCTCGTGCACCGGCCGATTCGGTCGCTGATCAGCGTCGTGGCCGTTGCGGTGGAGGTGACGCTCATGCTGGTAATCGTTGGTCTAATGTTCGGCATGCTCAACGACAACAAGGAGCGTACAGCAGGAATTGGGGCTGACGCATTTGTCCGTCCCCCGGGATCGTCGGGAATTATGGCTGCGAGTGGTGCGCCTGCCTCCATAAAAATTGCGGACGTGCTACGAAAGCTTCCTCACGTCAGTGCCGTTGCTCCCGTTGTGCTCCAGACTGTGACCAGCGGGGCTCTCGAGACGATCTACGGTATCGATTTGACTACCTGGGATCAGCTAGGATCGCCGTTTCGGTACATCGCCGGCGGTCCGTTCCAGGGACCAAACGACATTATTGTCGATGACTATTTCGCTAATTCGGCTCACTTGAAAGTCGGAGACACGACGAATGTTCTGGCTCATAATTTCCGCATTTCGGGAATCGTGGAGCATGGAAAAGGCGGGCGCAAATTTCTACCTATCCAGACTCTACAGCGGTTGATTGGGGCGGAGGGCAAGGCGTCGATTTTTTACGTTAAGCTGGATGATCCGAAGAACTACGAAGCATTCAAAGGAGAAGTAGCCAGTGTTTCGGGCATGAGCCAGTATGTCGTTACTTCAATCCATGAATGGCTTAGCCTTGTGACTCCAGAACGGCTGCCCGGATTTTCGATCACTATCAAAGTAGTGATTGGGATTGCAGTTTGCATCGGCTTCATCGTCATTTTTCAGTCGATGTATACGGCCGTCATGGAACGCACCCGCGAAATCGGAATACTGAAATCTCTGGGCGCCTCGAAAGCCTATATCGTCAATGTCATTATGCGCGAGACTGTCATCCTGGTCATTGCTGGGATTGTTCTGGGAATCGGAATTAGCTTTGCCACACAGGCTGCCTTGCTTGCAAAGTTCCCAACCATAACCGTCCAGGTGGGTGCGGAGAATTGGTTGTGGAAGGCCGCGATCATTGCGATTGTAGGCGCAATGATTGGGGCACTTTACCCCGCATTCAAGGCTGCACAAAAAGATCCCATCGACGCACTGGCTTACGAATAGCTCCTGCTGCCGTTTGAAGATAAGCCAGCCGATCAAATAGATTGAGAAGGGCTCCTGCGCGGAAGCCGGTACCGGGAGGGTCTGGAATTCTATGGAAGTCAAAGAGCAAACCGTCCTTCCCACTGATGCGCCCGTCACCTCTATTGCCCAAATTGGAGCTCGTGAAGGCCATAGCGTCACCATTCGAGGCTGGCTGTACAACCTGCGTGAAAGCGGCAAGCTCCTGTTCCCTATTTTTCGCGATGGAACAGGGTTGATCCAGGGCATCGTGCCAAAAGCTGCAGTTCCGCCGGAAGTCTTTGATTCTGTGAAGCAGCTTACACAGGAATCTGCCGTCATCGTTACGGGCAAAGTTCGGGCCGACAAACGTGCGCCTGGAGGATATGAACTCGACGTGAGCGATGTAAAAGTCGTACAGCGTGTTCCTGACGACGCCCCCTTTCCAATTTCGCTGAAGGAGCACGGTGTCGATTTCCTCATGGAGCATCGGCATCTTTGGCTGCGTACGCCGCGACAGGCAGCAATCCTGCGCACGCGGGCAGAGATTATCAAAGCGGCACGCGATTTCTTCGACGAGCGCGGATTCACGCTGACGGATCCACCGATTCTTACCCCTGCAGCGTGCGAAGGTACAACCACTCTCTTTCCCGTCGATTATTTCGAGGAGCAGGCATATCTCACGCAGTCCGGCCAGCTTTATATCGAAGCTACGGCGATGGCTCTCGGGAAGGTCTATTCGTTCGGACCGACGTTTCGCGCCGAAAAATCGAAGACGCGACGACATCTCACCGAGTTCTGGATGGTCGAGCCCGAGGTCGCATACGCAACTCTCGATGACCTCATGAACCTTGCCGAAGAGTTTATTAGTTTCATTGTTGCGCGCTGTCTGCAGCGGCGCCGCGCTGATCTGCAGACCATTGGACGAGATGTCTCAAAATTGGAAACAGTAAGAGTGCCGTTCCCGCGCATTACCTATGACGAAGCCGTGCAGATGTTGCAGAAGGGATTCGCCGAAGGAAAGCTGGAGAGTAAATTCGAGTGGGGCGGTGACTTCGGTTCGCCCGATGAGACGTATATCTCATCGCAATTCGATCGGCCAGTCATGGTTCATCGTTATCCTGCAAAGGTCAAGGCCTTCTACATGGAACCCGATCCGCAGCGCCCCGACCTGGCTCTTTGTGTCGATGTATTAGCTCCGGAAGGATACGGCGAAATTATCGGCGGCTCACAGCGCATGAGTTCGCATGAATTGCTCCTCAAACGCATTCACGAGCACGATCTTCCCGAATCGGCCTTCAAATGGTATTTGGATCTGCGCAAATACGGCGGTGTCCCGCATGCGGGTTTCGGAATGGGAATCGAACGCGCGGTGGCATGGATCTGCGGCCTGGAGCACGTGCGGGAAACCATTCCGTTCCCTCGCATGTTGCATCGCATATATCCGTAACAGCTTCTGAGCTTCTAAGCTGCTAAGCTCCTAAGTTGTGAGCAGGCAGGTGCGCCGAATCGCCCAAAATTCGCTGAGCTTCGAAGCCGAGAGATGCGCGGCAACATGTTGCTTTTCGAAGCATTAGCAAACCAGGCTTAGCAGCTTAGGGGCCTAGAAGCTCAGCAGCTTCCTTTATGGCTGAACAAAAATCCCTCCGAGAGCTTGCTTCTCGTCCGCACAGTGCACCGACGCAGGTTGCATCCCGCAAGATACGCGTAATCGGGGTACCGCTCGATCTTGGACAATCACGGCGTGGTGTCGATATGGGACCATCGGCAGTTCGCGTTGCTGGGCTTGAAGCGCGTCTCGAAGCCCTCGGCTTAGTCGTCGAGGACGGCGGCAACGTTCCCGTGGCCATTGCTGAGACGAAGAAGGAAGGAAATCCACGCGCGAAGTACCTGAAGGAAATTGCAGCGACATGCACGAAAGAAGCCGAACTGGTTTTGAAAACGCTTGAACAAGGAATGCTTCCACTCGTGCTCGGTGGCGATCACTCGATCGCGGCAGGTACGGTCAGTGGAGTCGCCGAATACTATCGTCGGCAAGACCAGCGAATCGGCCTCATTTGGATCGACGCGCATAGCGATATCAACACCCCCGCGACGTCGCCCAGCGGCAACGTTCACGGCATGCCGCTGGCCGCCATTTTGGGCTTGTGGCAAGACGAACTCTCTCGCATCTACGACTTCTCCCCAAAAGTCTTGCCCGAAAACACAGTAATCATTGGCGTTCGCGACATTGATCAGGCGGAGAAAGAGAACATCCGGAGCGCAGGCGTTACCGAGGTGTATACGATGCGCGATATCGATGAACGCGGCATGCGCACGGTGATGGAAGAAGCTCTGCGCACCGCCGGCCGCGGCACAGCCGGATATCACGTCTCGCTAGATATGGACTGGATCGACCCCGAGGACGCTCCCGGTGTTGGCACCCCAGTACGGGGTGGAGCAACCTATCGCGAGGCTCACCTCGCCATGGAGATCATTGCCGATCACGGACGCATGGTGAGCCTCGAAATCGTCGAAGTGAATCCGGTCATCGATGAGCACAACCGGACCGCCACGTTCGCGGTCGAGTTGGCGATGTCCGCGTTCGGCAAGAAAATCCTTTAAATCGGCTGGCTACCGCGTCATTGGTGGCCTACTATTCGTCCCTAAATCGTCGATTTTTCCGTTTGCATCCGTCTAGCCACTGGAGGGAGCACGATGCAATACCTGTTGCTGATTTATCACTGCGAAGACGAATGGACAGGGCGCAGCGCAGCCGAGCAAGAGGGCATTTATCGGGAATATCGAGAGCTGATTCAAGAGCTTCATAGAAACGGGCAACTGATCCGTGGCGACCAACTCAGGCCTGCGGCAAGCTCTGTCACAGTCCGACTGCAGAACGGCGGCGCATCTACAACGGATGGACCATTTGCGGAAACGAAAGAACAGTTGGGCGGCTACTTCCTTATTCATGTAAACACGCTCGAAGAAGCTGTGGCCATCGCCAAGCGCATACCTTCCGCTCGGTCCGGCGCGATTGAAGTTCGGGAAATAATCCCTACCCGGACGGAGGCATGATCGTCCGCTCCTTCAGTCGGGCCTCAGGTGCGTGGGACTGATCGGAGATGAGGTAGCGGATATGCTGCGCTTTCTGTTACAAAGATGGCCACAAAGGAGGCGCTATGAATTCGCCTTCGCTTGCTCTTGCCCCGACTTCCCCGCGCTTCGACGCGGGCCTGTTGTTCCTGCGTATCGCCAGCGGGAGTGCATTCCTTTACCACGGGAGTGCGATCCTCTTCGGTGCATTCGGTGGTCCCGGACCCGAGAAGTTTGCAACGTTCTTGCATGCACCAGCGGTCGTCGGCTACTTAGTCGGATTGGCTCAGTTCCTCGGCGCTTTAGCAATGCTTTTCGGCGCTCTCTTGCGCGTTGGCGCCGTATGCATCATCATCGTGATGCTCGGAGCCATCTTCCTCGTTCATTTGCCGCATGGTTTCGATGTGACTAAAGGCGGCATTGAGTATGCGCTCACTCAGCTTCTGATCGCGCTCGCGCTGCTGCTCACCGGGCCTGGGCGATACTCGTTATCGAAGCTCTTGCCGGGCGGCTTGCGCAAGCTGTGACTCACGTAAGTGTTGGCTGCGGAGCCACTGCGGCCAACGCGCGCGCGTCTTCCGTCCATCGCGGACTCGTGCTGATCGCTTGAATAACTTCGTTAACGCTGTCGACCACTTGCCACATCTGAAGATGCTGCGGGTTCATGAAACGTTCTTCGACACAGCGTTGCAGCAATGCGATACAAGGATCGAAAAAACTGCGCGTATTCACGAGTACGATCGGATTCAAATAGATCGCCAGCCGTTTTAGCGTGATCGCTTCGAACAATTCTTCCAGCGTTCCGCACCCACCTGGAAGAGCAATCACAGCGTCACTGCCGGTCAGCATCAGATGCTTGCGCTCGCGCATGTTCTCGACGACTTTCAATTCGGTGAGCTGCCGGTGCGACCACTCCAGCTCCTGCATGAATCGCGGCATAATGCCGATGACCTTGCCAGCGTTGGCGAGCGCACCATTGGCCACTTGTCCCATCAAGCCAAGTGCGCCGCCTCCATAAACGATTTCGATTGAATTGCGGGCGAGAATTTCTCCTAATCGATAGGCCGCGTGCATGTATTCCGGATGGCAATACTCGCTGGAGGCGCAGTAAACGCAGACTCGAGACATAAGAACATCATCCATGTTTTCGAGTACCAACGCCACAAACTGTCAGGTTGCGCTGAATCGTTTCGGATTCGTGGGCGGGCGAGTTGTGCGGGAGACTCGCTGCAGCAGCAAATCTTTTTTTCGCATCGCGTGTTTACATTGCTGCGTCTAATTTCTTACGCTGCGCCATGAAATCCATCAGTCGAGAAGAGCTGAAGCAAGCAATTGATCGCGGTGACGTAATCGTCGTCGACGCGCAATCACCGGAAAAATTTCAAAAGTCACACTTGCCTGCAGCGCTAAATATTCCGGCCGGCCGGGCAGCCGAGTTGGTGGCGGAACTAATCCCGAATAAAACTGCTCCAATCGTCACCTACTGCGTAAATTTCACCTGGAAACTGTCAGAGCAACTCGCGCGAGAGTTGCGAACGCTCGGCTACAAGAACGTGCGAATCTACGAGGAGGGCCGCCAGGATTGGATGAATGCAGGCCTTCCGCTGGAAGGAAGTGCACCGTACGAACCGGTACCGCACTTCGAGCCGAGTAGCAGTGAATCGGAAGCTCAGGAGAGATTAAGGCGCGTCGGTTAACCTCTGCTTCTCGAGATTCACAAATCTGATAGCTGCATCATCAGAAAACTTGTTCCCATTACAGAACAACTCACACGATCAACTCTCTCGTACTCTCTTGATCTTCTCGCAATATGAATTGGCGTAGGTTGTCGCTCCAGTAATTTCCCAGCACCAGTTCATCCAACCAAGCTGCGGAAATCTTCTTCACACAAGTATCAGCACGCAGAAGAAGCTCACTTTGCATTCATAATTTTTTGCATAGGGTCGAACCTTGGTTGCCGATTTGTCGGTTCTTGTCGCCGGACTATTTTTAGGCGATCTTTTTTACTTTTTTCGTGCGGGCAGCAGGGCTGAGCGATGGGTGCGGCAGCTCGCGAATCGCAGGAAGCTGGCTGTGATTCTATGCGCGGCTTTGGCGATGGCTCCTCGAGCGTTGCTTTTGCCTATCATGCCGATTCCCAAGCCGCAGATTGTCGACGAGTTCAGCTACATCCTCGGAGCGCAGACCTTGGCGGAAGGACGGCTCACCAATCCTCCCCATCCATTCTGGCAACACTTCGAAAGCTTCCACATCAACATGGTGCCGACGTATGAATCCCAGTACGAGCCGGCGCCCAGCGCCTTCATGGCATTGGGTCTCATTTTGGGAAAGAACCCCTGGTGGGGCGTCTGGCTTGCGACTGGACTCATGTGCGCAGCTATTTGTTGGGCTCTGCAACCGCTTATCGGAAATACCTATGCGTTGCTAGCCGGTCTCTATGTCGTGCTCAAGTACAGCATTGGAACCCAATACAGTGACTCGTACTGGGGCGGCTCTGTGTGCGCGCTCGGCGGAGCTCTTGCGCTCGGCGCGTTCGCCCGAATTCTGCAGACGCGCTCGCCGAAGTGGGTGCCATGGCTGATTCTTGGAGTTGGAATCCTCGCCAACAGTCGGCCATATGAGGGATTTCTGTTCTCGCTTCCGCTCGCACTAGGTCTTCTGATCTGGGTAGTCAGGGCTGGAAACTACATCCGCATTCTCGCTCCTGCCGCCGCGCTGTCGGTCGTGCTCGCCGTAGGGATGGCCTACTTCAATTACCGCGGCACGGGACGCGCCACTGAAATGCCCTATACCGCAAATTTCGAGCAGTACCACTTCGTGCGTCCGTTTATCGGAACGGGAATGAAGCCATTCCCGCATTACAACAATTACCAGATGGCCTCGCTCTTCTGGAATTGGGAAGGAACGCCTGGGCGACTCGCAAAAACGTGGAAAGGAATTCAGAAGCTCGAAAAGACAAAATTTCACTTCTACTATCGCGAACACTTCGCACCGATGCTAATCCTCGCCTTTGTTGGCTGCTACTTCTGTTTCCGCCGTGAGGACCGCAGCTATCTCGGCTTCACGTTCTTGCTGGTTCTAGTGGGGCTCTTTGCGGTCGTGTGGTGGCCGCTCTCCTCGTATCCGGCGCCCTTGCTCGTGAGCTTCTATGGGCTGGCGTTTCTCGGAATTCGGTATTTAGGAACCGCCCGGCCACGCAACTTCCGACTTGGCCCATATTGGGCTCGCGGACTTGTACTTGTCGTTCTCATCATGCCCGCCATCAATATCCCTCACGAGATTCATAAAGCGAGCAAGATTCATTACCCCATGCCGTGGAATGAAGATCGTCAAAGGGTCGTAGAACAGCTTGCCGCGAAGCCGGAGAAATCACTCGTACTCGTGAGCTATGCCCCGATGCACGATCCCGCCAAGGAATGGGTGTACAACACGCCCGACATTGATTCACAAAAGGTGATCCTTGCGCGCGCGCTGGGCGCTGAGAAGGATTGCAATCTCGTCCACTACTACCAGGACCGAAAAATCTGGTTTGTCGACGTCGGCCTGGATCCTTGGCCCGAGCTTCGCTCTGCGGATGCTCTGGTCTCTTACTGCAACGCAAGTCCCGAATTGAGAGCCAATCTTATTGTCCCTGGGGAATTACCGTGAATCACCGCAGTAAAACTGCTGTAATTATCGGCGCTGGTCCTGCTGGACTGACTGCCGCCTTCGAACTTTTGCGCAATAGCGATATCAAACCCATCGTTCTCGAAAAGAGCGATCAGATGGGCGGAATCTCGCGCACCGTTAACTACAAAGGCAATCGCATCGACATCGGCGGACACCGCTTCTTCTCGAAGAGTGACCGCGTGATGAAGTGGTGGTTTGAGCACATGCCACTGGAGACCACAGTATCCCAGAATGGGAATCGTCACGAAAAGCAGCCAATTGAGATCACCTATCAGAGGCAACGCCGCGAACTCTCCGCTTGCGCGAACGAAAACGGTAATGGATGCCATCCGGATGAAGTCATGCTCGTGCGCCACCGGAAATCGCGTATCTATTTTCTGCGAACTTTTTTCGATTATCCAATCACGTTAAGTGCCGACACGCTCGCGAAGCTCGGCCCAATGCGTACACTCCGGATAGGGCTCAGTTACATACGCAGCGCCGCACTGCCTATCAAGAACGTCGAAAACCTGGAGCAGTTCTTCATCAACCGCTTCGGACGTGAGTTGTACCACACTTTCTTCAAGTCCTACACCGAGAAGGTCTGGGGAGTCCCATGCGATCAGATCAGCGCCGAATGGGGCGAGCAGCGCATCAAAGGCCTTTCGATCAAGAAGACGCTTCAGCACATCATTCAAAAGCAACTGCAGACCCGCAAGCAGAAGGACATCGCCCAGAAGGAAACCGAAACTTCTCTGATTGAACAGTTCCTCTACCCGAAGTACGGTCCCGGACAAATGTGGGAAGCCGTCGCTCGAAAGGTAAAAGCGATGGGTGGCGAAATCATCACCAACTTCACTGTGACCGGCATTCATTGCCGCGGATACAAAGTAGTTGCTGTAACCGGAGTCGATGCTTCCGGCACCGAGCATCGCTTCGATGGCGATTATTTCTTTTCCACAATGCCTATTAAGGAACTAGTCCATTCTTTGGACGGTCCGGTACCCGCAAATGTGCGCCAAGTGAGTGACGCACTCCAATATCGCGACTTCATCACTGTGGGTCTTCTGCTCAAAAAGATGAAGGTGAAGGAGAATAATCAAAACTTGGTCGAAGACAACTGGATTTATATCCAGGAACCAGACGTAAAAGCCGGCAGACTGCAGATCTTCAACAACTGGAGTCCGCATCTCGTTTCAAATCAGGAAGACGTCTGGGTCGGCGTCGAGTACTTCTGCTATGAGGGTGACGAACTCTGGCGCAAGTCACCCGAGGAAATGGCCCGGTTTGCCGCGATGGAGCTCGATAAGATTGGCATCATCGACAAGGACGACGTGATCGACTCGACCGTTATCAAGATGCCTAAGACGTATCCCGCGTACTTCGGCGCGTACGCTCGCTTCGATGAAGTTCGCGAATACATCGACAAGTTCGAGAACTTGTTCCTGGTGGGGCGCAATGGAATGCACCGCTACAACAACCAGGACCACTCGATGCTGACTGCGATGGAAGCTGTAAAGAATATTCTGGCTGGCCGCAAGGACAAATCGAATATTTGGGAAGTCAACACAGAAGCCGAATACCACGAGGAGAAGCAACTGCCGAGTCAAGAGGAAAGAAGAGCAGCATAACCGAAAATCATTCCTCGAAGATGACCATAGCCATTGCCTGGCTCTCAGTGTGCGTCAGCGACAAGGAAATACGACGAACACCGATCTGCTCGGCGATCTGTGCGGTCGTGCCGTGAAGGCGGAGGATGGGACGTCCCCCAGGAGCATGGCCGACTTCAATGCTTCGCCATGTGACGCCTCGAGTAGCTCCGGTACCCAGAGCTTTCATCGCAGCTTCCTTGGCAGCAAAGCGCGCGGCGAAGCGCTCGACAGAGTTCTTTTTGCTTTTGCAGTAGCGAATCTCTTCTTCGGTGAAGACTCGCTCAAGAAAACGATCTCCGAAGCGAGCGATCGATGAGCCGATTCTCGCAACTTCGCAGATATCAACTCCGGTGCCGCGAATCATGCTGCGCCTGACAACTCTGACCGAGTGCGCACCAATTCACCTTCCGATCTACTGGTTCACTCCGCTGGCCAGGAATCCCCCGTCGACGCAGAGGACTTCTCCGGTCACAAAGCTAGCCGCTTCCGACGCGAGAAACACAGCCGCTCCGGCAAGCTCTTCCACTTTTCCGAAGCGTCGCATGGGCGTCCGCGCAAGGAATTCTTTGCCTCTAGCCGTTTCGTCGAGCAGCTTCTCGTTGAGCGGAGTTCGAAAGACGCCCGGAGCAATCGCATTCACGCAAACTCCATGCGGAGCCCACTCAATGGCCATCGACTTGGTGAGCGATGCGACCGCGGCTTTACTCGCCGCGTAGGCGGCCACTTCGAAGAGCGCGACGAAGGAACTGAGTGAAGCGATATTGATGATGCGTCCATACTTGCGGTCGATCATGTGTCGTCCGAAGATCTGGCACGCACGGAGCACGCCCGTGAGGTTCGTCTCCATGATGTCGTTCCATTCCGATTCGGGAACATCGATCGTAGGCGTGCGCTTAGTCTTGCCCGCAGAATTTACGAGGATATCCACTTTCCCGAAGGTAGAAATGGATCTTTGCAGGAGCTGCTCGAGGGATTTGCGATCAGCAACATCGGAAGTAACGCGCAGCGATTTGCGTCCGCGCTGCTCAATTTCCTTTGCTGTCGACTCTACCTGCTCCGGGCGCCGCGAAGTCGGCACCACATCGGCCCCTGCTTCGGCCAGCCCATGCGCGATCGCACGACCGATACCCGAAGTACCACCAATCACCACTGCCACCCTGCCGCTCAAATCCAGCGGACGAAAAGCCATCGTGCTTGCACCCTTCTTTTATCGATCACCAATTCCACATCGTGCCATCGAGCTTGCGGTTCACGGGGAGATACGCTCGCTCATATGGAAACTTCTTAGCGAACTTCTCGTTGTAATCCACTCCTAATCCAGGCTTCTCACCCGGATGCAGATAGCCCTTTTCAAAATAGTACGCGTGCGGGAAGACTTCGTCGGTCTCTTTAGTGTGCCGCATATACTCCTGAATTCCGAAATTGGGAATCGAGATATCGAAATGCAGCGCCGCAGCCATTGTTACGGGCGAGAGATCGGTCGCTCCATGGCAGCCCGTTTGTACGTGGTACATGTCCGCAAAAGCCGCGACTTTCTTCAGGTTCGTAATTCCGCCGCCGTGAACTACAGTCATGCGAAGGTAATCGATCAGCTGTTCTGAAATGAGAACGTTCGCATCCCACACACTGTCGAAGATTTCCCCGAGCGCAATCGGTGTAGTCGTGTGCTGGCGGACAATGCGGAAGCCCGCCTGTAGTTCGGCGGGAACAGCATCTTCAAGCCAGAAGAGATGATACGGCTCGAGTTCTTTCCCTAAGCGGCCTGCCTGAATCGGTGTGAGCCGGTGATGCGCATCGTGGAGAAGATGGACGTCGTCTCCATACTTCACTCGTAGCGCTTCAAACAGCTTGGGAACATGCAGCAGATACTTCTCGCTCGACCAGAAATTCTCTGGAGGCAGTCCTTTTTCCGCAGGTTCATAGAACAGTTTGCCGCGCCCAACTCCATACGTGCTCTGCAACCCCGGAACGCCCGACTGTGCCCGAACGGCGAGGTATCCCTGCTCAAGGTACTTGCCGACTTCATCGACGGTTTCGCTGATATCGCGCCCATTCGCATGACCATAGACCATCACGCCAGTGCGGCTCTTCCCGCCGAGCAGGTTGTATACGGGAGTCTTGAGCGCCTTGCCTTTGATGTCCCAGAGCGCCATGTCCACGGCAGCGATCGCGCTCATCGTCACCGGACCGCGACGCCAGTATGCGCCGCGATACAAGTACTGCCAGATGTCTTCGGTTTGCGATGGATCGCGCCCAATCAGGCAAGGAATGACGTGATCGGTCAGATAGCTGGCGACCGCGAGCTCTCGTCCGTTTAGGGTCGCGTCGCCAAGCCCGTAGATACCCTCATCGGTGTAAATCTTCAGCGTGACAAAGTTTCTTCCCGGCGAACAGACAAAGACCTTCGCGTCTTTAATCTTCATTCGCGGTTTCCGACTTTCTGACTCAATCTATTCTCCATAGACGTGTGGGAGCCAATTTTAGCGCGCGACTCTCGCGCTACCGCCCTTCATCAACTTCTCTACCTCGGAGAGAGTAGCCATTGTAGTGTCTCCCGGCGTCGTCATGGCGAGTGCTCCATGCGCTGCGCCGCACTCGACGCTCCACTGCGGCCCGCGATTCATTAGGAAACCGTAAATCAATCCCGAGGCAAAAGAATCACCGCCGCCAATGCGATCGTAGATCTCCAGATTCTCGCGTGTCGTTGCGCGATAGAGCTTACCGTCGTAGTAGCAAACCGCTCCCCAATCATTGATGCTGGCAGTTTTGGCGTTACGCAGAGTCGTAGCAACAGCTTTCAAATTGGGAAACTCCGAAATCACGCGCTCAATCATGCGGCGGAAGTTCTCGACATCGAGCTTGGAAAGGTTCTCGTCGACGCCTTCGACTTCGAACCCCAGTGCCGCAGTGAAATCTTCTTCGTTGCCGATGAGGACATCCACCAGCTTGACCAGCTCGCGGTTCACCTCAGTTGCTCGCTTCTTACCGCCGATCGCCTTCCACAGCGACTCGCGATAATTCAGATCGTACGAGACTACTGTGCCATTCCCCTTCGCAGCCGTCATGGCCTCTTTGGCCACAGCGGGTGTGCTCTCTGAAAGCGCGGCAAGGATTCCGCCGGTGTGAAACCAGCGCGAGCCTTTCGTCTTGAAGATCTCGTTCCAATCGATGTCGCCGGCTTTGAGCTGCGAGATGGCTGTGTGTCCACGATCAGAGCAGCCGACCGCGCCACGCACGCCGAAGCCTCGTTCGGTGAAGTTCAGACCATTGCGGACTGTACGGCCAACACCGTCATACGGAACCCATTTCACATGCGACTGATCGACACCACCCTGATAAATCAAGTCCTGCACGAGACGGCCAACTGGATTGTCAGCCAACGCAGTGACGACCGCGGTGTCCATACCGAAACAGCGGTGCAATCCCCGCGCGACGTTGTACTCGCCGCCGCCTTCCCAAACGCGGAAACTGCGTGTAGTTGCAATACGCGAGTCCCAGGGATCGAGCCGGAGCATCACCTCGCCCAGGCTCACCAGATCCCACTTACACTCCGATTTTGCTTTGATTGTGAGTGACGACATTCGTAGTCTTGGTTCGGTTTACGGATTCGCGCGCCGCGCCAGCGCAGGCCGGTTCTGTGGGGGAGGCACGCTCTTAGTTTGCTGCTTCTGGGCCGGCGCGGGATCGGCGAATCCCAACTGCCTTGAGATGTCGCGGCACGTCGCCGCCAATGCAGTTCCGATTTCGCGCTCCTGCTTCTGGATGCGCACCGAAGGACCGGAAATGCTCATCGCTCCAATCGAAATGCCGCCTTCATTGAGGATCGGCGCTCCGATGCATGCAACTCCGGGCTCGTTCTCTTCCTGGTCGGTAGCATATCCGCGCCGCTTGACGATTTCCATTTCGGCACGCATCTTGCGCAGCTCCGACGGCGTGAGCGTGTCGAAAACCTCATCCAGATCATGTTCAGCGGCGTACGCCAGAAGAGCTTTGCCTAAAGAGGTATTCGCGATCGGCATGCGGCTGCCGACCATTGCCGACATGCGAAACGGACGCGAGCTCTCCAGCAGATCGATGTAGAGGACCTCGCCGTTGTGCAGCACCGCGAGGTTCACGGTCTCGTTGAAACGCTGCTGCAGCTTGCGCATGTGATTCTGTGCAATCTGCTTCAGATCGCGGCGCAGATTGGAAGCATGCTCGAAGAGCTTGAGTCCGAGCTTGTAACGATGTCCGTCGGACGCCCGCTCCACGTATCCGCGCTCGCAAAGCGTGTACAGCAAACGGAAGGCGCGGCTCTTGTTCAGGGAAACGCGCTTGGAGATTTCGCTGAGTTGCAGTTCTTCGCCGTCCTGAAAGACTTCTAGGACGTCGAGTGCCTTCACTACGGCTTCCACCACATACTTGTCGTCGGATTCTTTGGGTAACTTCATAAGCAATTTTGACTCACAAAACCTAATTCCATTGTACGAAGTGCGGGGAGCATTCTCAAAGATGCGCTGACGATTGTCAACAACGTCTGGACAAATCCCATGCACCGCAATGAATACTCGTCCTGCAATTTCGCAATATGAAATGGCGACCTCGGAAACACGGCATTTAGCGGGCGAAACTTCCACCGGTTTAGAGATTTTTGTTTTACTAGCGAGTCGTGCTATCGCGAATCGGCGGTGAGGAGTTCGCACCCGCTTGAGCTGTCATCCTGAAGCGCTTCCGTTGCGCGAAGGATCTACCGCGATGCTTAGGATGTGAAACGCGTTTCCGAGGCTCCTCGGCCATCAACCTCGGTTCTGGTCGAAACGCCGCACTGGCAGTATGGCAGTCTGAAACATCTCGGGAGATCCTTCGTCAGCCGAAGGCGGACGAATTGATGACAACGCTCAACTAACACAGTAAGCGCAAAACAAAATCATGCGACTCGTAAGTTTCAAGCAAAACGGACACACAGATGCCGGGATCCTTAACGGCAGCGGAGTTTTCCCATTACGGGGCCTCGGCTATGACGACGCTATTTCTTTCATCGCAGCCGGAGAGGATGTTCATCAGCGACTGGAACGCCTCGCAACCAGCGCTTCGAAGCGCGATCTGCTCCCGCTGGAATCTTTGCACCTCACAGCACCAGTTCCGCGTCCGCACAAGATCCTTTGCATCGGTCTCAATTATCGCGATCATGCCATTGAGTCGAAGATGGAGATTCCGTCGGTGCCAACGGTATTCGCGAAGTTCTCCAATGCCGTAGTTGGCCCCGGCGATCCGATCGTTCTCTCTTCCGCTACGCAGAAGCCCGACTACGAAGCCGAATTCGCGGTTGTAATCGGGAAGCGCGCGAAGCATGTATCGAACTCGAACTGGAAGGAGTACGTCTTTGGCTACACCATCCTCAACGACGTAAGCGCGCGCGATGTACAACTCGCCACCTCCCAATGGACCGTTGGCAAGAGCTTCGATACATTCGCACCGCTCGGCCCGCACATTGTGAGCGCGGACGAAGTACCTGATCCGCACGCGCTCGACATTCGCCTCAGTATCGGCGGTGAGATACTGCAGCACTCGAATACACGCGAGCTCATCTTCAAGATTCCCGAACTAATCGAATACCTGTCACAAGGAATGACGCTTGAACCCGGAGATATCATCAGTACCGGAACTCCAGCCGGTGTTGGATTGGGACGTACTCCTCAGCGCTGGCTGCGTCCGGGAGAAGAAGTAGTAATCGAGATCGACAAAATCGGCACACTGCGTAATCCCGTCATCGCAGATCAAGCGAGGAGCTGATGCGGTTTCAAAATGGGCATATGCCCGTCCCGATTTCCCGCCGCAGCTTCTGCGCAGCTACCTTGGCGACAATCGCGGGTCTCTCTGTCCCGAAACGCCTGATTTCGCAAGACAAGCTTGGTTTGGATCTCGCCGCGTTCGAGCGCCCTCGCGTCCTCAGCGCGGCTAAGAAGTACCTGAGTCAAAAACCGGTCACGATTACCTCGTCCTCCAGTCCGCGCAGCGCCGGAGGCAAGCACGATTATTTTTCGGAAGGTGATTACTGGTGGCCTGACCCGAAAGATCCGAATGCACCGTACGTTCAGCGCGACGGCATGTCGAATCCCGACAACTTCACCGCGCATCGGCATGCATTGATCCAGCTTGGAGTGCAGGTCCCAGCGCTCACGGCTGCTTGGATACTCACGCGGGACAAGCGCTACGCCGCTCATGCAACCGAACACTTGCGCGCGTGGTTCCTGAATTCCGACACGCTGATGAATCCCAACCTGCAGTATGCGCAGGCCATTCATGGCCGCACCACCGGTCGTGGCACAGGAATCATCGACACGATTCATCTGGTCGAAGTAGCACGTTCCGTTCCGGTACTCGCCGAAGCGAAGACTCTATCTGCAGTCGAATCCGACGGTGTCAAAAAGTGGTTCGCGGATTATCTGAATTGGATGACCACATCGAAAAATGGACAGGACGAGAGAGACGCGAAGAACAATCACGGCACCTGGTGGGTAGCACAGGCCGCCGAATTCGCTGGACTTACTGGCAATAACGAGGTCGCGACGTATTGTTCCGACCGCTTCAAGACGGTCCTCGTTCCGCACCAGATCGCGAACGACGGCAGCATGCCGGAAGAACTGCGACGTACGAAACCGTACAACTATTGCTTATTCAATCTTTCTGGCCTGGCGACGATCTGCCAGACTCTGGCAAGCGACAACCTCTTCGAGTTCTCCCTGCCGGACGGAAGAGGATTTCGGAAAACCATGGCATGGATGTTCCCTTACATCGCGAACAAGTCGTCGTGGCCGTATAAGCCAGACGTAGAGTACTTTCAACACTGGCCGATTCGGCAGCCGGATTTGCTCTTCGCTGGAATCGCATTTTCAAATCGGGATTACATTGCGACGTGGAAGAAGCTGCCGCCAGAGCCGGACATAGAGGAGATAATCCGCAATAATCCAATCCGGCAGCCATTGCTGTGGATTAATGTAAGGAGATGATGGAGTGCCGCGGTGCGTGCGGCACGTCCGGAAATAGCCCGGAGTGAAATTTCGGGTAGTGAGGAGCAGTTCGATTGAGTCCCGCACCTTGTGCGGCACAACTGAAGTCGTGTCCTCCAAGCCTAATCTCTTCGTAACCATGAGCTCCCCCGTTCGAACGCAACACGACTTGATCGCCAGGTTCGAGGCTGCCGCACTTTCGGCCGCAGCGACGGTGGAGCGCGTGCCAGCGACTGCGGGCGCGCTTGCGTCCGCCGTGGGACGAATTGCAACGGGACGCATCGCCATCTCCGAACCTCTTGATTTGCCTGCCGAGCTTTTCGCCGATTTGTATCGCCTATCCGGCATCGTTACTGCTCGTTCCAAAACGGAACTCGCTGCCTGCGACGTGGGAATCACCGATGCCTTCGCTGGCGTCGCGCGTACTGGCTCCGTTTGCGTGACAGTCGATCACGGATACTCCGGCGCTATTAGCCTGCTCGCTCGCTTGCATGTTGCAATTGTGGCTGCAGATACAATCGTTGAACGTCCCGCAGAGATCTTCGATCCAAGCCGCCTTCGCGGCAAAGGTCTCACGCGCAACTTCGTCTTTATCACCGGGCCAAGCGCCACTGCCGATATGGGACCGCTGGTTCGCGGCGTACACGGTCCCCATAAGCTGCATGTGATTATTCTGGAATAGCGATGTCCACGCCTGCTGCCGCCATCTCGCCACGATCCGTTGCCGATAAGAGCCAGAAGTCGGCGATGCTCAAGGCCATTCGCATGGCGCTCGACATCGAGAGCCCAGCAGTCCGCCACAATACACAGACCTTCAACAATGGACGCTACGAAGCTGTCGCCGTTATTCCCGACTACAACGCGCTCAAAGATCGCGCGCGCGCCATTAAAGAAGACGCGATCGCGCGTCTGCCGCAGCTCCTCGCCCAGCTGGAAGGGAGCGTAAAGCGCAACGGCGGCCATTTCTTCCTGGCGAAGGACGGGAACGAGGCTTCGCGCTATATCACTCAGGTCTGCCGCGAGCACGAGGTTCGCCTACTGGTGAAGGGCAAGAGCATGTCCTCGGAAGAGGTACATCTCAATCATCACCTCGAAGAAGCCGGAATCGAAGTCGCGGAAACCGATCTTGCCGAATTTATTCTGCAGATCGCGGACGAACAGCCGTCGCATGTCGTAGGACCGGCGATTCACTACAGCCGCGAACGCATTACCGCGCTGTTCAAGCGCAAATTCCAGACCGATTCGCCGCTTGATACCGGCGAAGAACTCACGCGTTTCGCCCGCGAAATTCTTCGCCAAAAATTTCTCAATGCCGATGCAGGTATCTCCGGCGCGAACTTCGTCACCGCCGACACGGGAAGCATTGCGTTGGTCGAGAGTGAAGGCAATATTCGTCTGACGTCGTACGTTCCTCCTCTGCACATTGCAATTGCTGGAGTCGAGAAGGTCCTGCCTTCGCGCCGTGATCTCGCGATTTTTCTGGAATTGCTGGCGCCGAGTTCGACGGGACAGGGGCTCACGTCGTACACCAGTGTTCTCACTCCTCCGTTGACGGCAGCGCCGGTACTTTCAGATCGGCTGAGCGCCAAACGCGAGTTCCATCTCGTGCTGATCGATAACGGCCGCATGCGCATGCGCGAAGACGCCGTGCTGCACGAAGCGCTGTACTGCATTCGCTGCGCCGCTTGCTTGAATTCATGCGCGAATTTTCAGACTGTCGGAGGACACGCTTTTGGCGGCGAAACTTACTCCGGCGGCATTGGGGGATCGTGGGAGGCAGGCACAAAAGATCTACTGAACGCGCGCTTCAACGAACTCTGTACCGGCTGTACGCGCTGCGTGAATCAGTGCCCGGTACGCATTGATATCCCCTGGCTGAATTCGAACCTTCGCGAGCGCATCAACCAGATCGACGCGG
>CAYZHX010000014.1:3612-41245 GCA_964476905.1 uncultured Terriglobales bacterium | reverse complement strand
GACGTGCAGGTCTCGCGGGAGGCGCTGGCGCAGGCGGGATATCAAGCCATTCATGAAGGAGCGCCAGTCGCATGAAGCTTCCACTGTGGCGCGTTGCCGAATTCGTCCAGGCCTCGGGCAGGTTCGATGGGGAACAGGTCGCCGCAGGCTATTCAATCGATTCGCGGACGCTGCAGCCCGGAGACCTCTTTTTCGCCGTGCGTGGCGAGCGGCTTGATGGACACGATTTCGTCGAGAAGGCATTGCAGTCGGGCGCTTCCGGCGCGGTAGTAGCGATCGACCAAGCCGAAAGATTCGGGGGATCAGGCAGAGTCCTGATTGTGAAGGACACACTCATCGCTCTGCAGCGGCTAGGGGCAGCCGTGCGCAGGCTCTGGGGCAAGCGCTTGGTCGGAGTCACAGGGTCAGCGGGCAAGACGACAACTAAAGATGTCATCGCCCACTTGCTCTCGACACGATTTCGGGTGCTCAAATCACATGGCAATCTCAACAATCATTTCGGGCTTCCGCTCCAGTTACTGAAGCTCGAAGCCGAGCAAGACATTGCCGTGATCGAAATGGGAATGTCGCATGCCGGCGAGATCACCGCGCTGTGTGAGATCGCGAAGCCTGACTGGGGAGTGGTCACTGCCGTCGCTCCAGTCCATCTCGAGTTCTTCCCCGAGGGCATTGCCGGGATTGCGCGCGCCAAGTACGAGCTGATTGCATCGCTTCCAGCTTCCGGAGTGGCATTCCTGAATGCCGATGATTCGTACGTCTCCCAATTCGGGCGAGACTTTCGCGGGAGGGTTGTGAGGTTTGGGATTTCGCACGCGGCGGACATTGCGGCGAAATCGGTCGAGGATCTCGGTCCACGCGGATCGCGCTTCCAATTACACGCTGGTGGTGTGATCACGCCGGCGGAGCTGCCGTTGCTCGGAATCCATAACGTCTCAAATGCGCTTGCCGGAGTCGCTGTGGCGCTTGAGGCTGGAGTGATGCCGTCGGAGGCCGCGGCTTCGCTGGCGTCGCTGAAAGCTCCGGACAAGCGCGGCCAAGTGCTGCAGATCGCTGGTGCCACGATTATCAATGATTCTTACAACTCCAATCCGAAGGCGCTGGAGGCGATGGTTGATGTGCTGGCATCGTCGCCGGCAAAGCGCCGCATCGTGGTCGCCGGGGAAATGCTGGAACTTGGTCCCGCGGCTCCCGAACTTCATCGCCAGAGCGGGAATCACATTGCTCAACGCAAGATCGACATTCTCCTCGGGGTTCGCGGCGCGGCGAGCTTTATAGTGGAAGGAGCCGCTTCTGCGGGCGTTTTCGCAAGATTCGTTACACAGCCAGAGGAGGCCGGCGAGTGGCTTGCCGAGAATCTCAGGCCGGGAGATGTCGTTTTGCTGAAAGCATCCCGAGGAGTGAAGTTGGAACGCGCTCTCGAACGCCTTCAAGAAAAGGTCGAAGCAAAGAAGCAAGTAGTCTAAGGCGGAGGAAGATTGCTTTACTGGCTCCTTTATCAGAAGCTGCACACGTTTTTTCCTCCTTTTCGCATTTTCAGTTACATTACCTTCCGCACGGCGTTTGCGAGCCTTACGGCCCTCTTCATGGGTATGGTCGTGGGGCCCGCGATCATCCGCCAGCTCCGAGAGTTCCAGATTGGGCAATATATAAGAGAAGAAGGTCCGGCGGCGCACCAGAAGAAGGCCGGCACGCCGACGATGGGCGGCGTGCTGATCGTCGTTGCCATTCTGGTCCCCACGGTGCTATGGGCCGACCTATCGAATCCGTATGTCTGGATTGCCGTGCTCTCGACGATCGCATTCGCTGCGATCGGATTTGCTGACGACTATCTGAAGATCGTTCATCATCGCAATCTGGGTCTCACCGGACGCGCCAAGCTAGGTTTTCAAATCGTCACCAGCATCGCCATCGCAGTAGTGCTGGTGCTGATGCAGGCAGCAGGGAAGTACTCGACGCACCTCATGGTGCCGTTCCTCAAACGCTTCCAGCCCGACCTCGCTATCGGCGCGCTGGAAAAAGTCCCGCATATGTGGCTGGTCGCGTTCATCCCATTCATCGCATTCGTCGCGCTGGTCATTGTTGGGTCGACCAATGCCGTCAACCTTACTGACGGCCTCGATGGTCTGGCGATTGGCTGCACTATCATCGCCGCCGCGGCTCTAACAGCGCTCACTTATGTGAGTGGTCACGCGCGCATCGCAGAGTATCTTGATTTGCAGAAGATGCCACAGGTCGCGGAGGTGACAGTCTTCTGCGGAGCCATGGTGGGATCAAGTATCGGTTTCCTCTGGTACAACGCGCATCCTGCCGAGATATTCATGGGAGATGTCGGCTCGCTTGGCCTCGGCGGGGCAATTGGAACCGTTGCCGTGATCATCAAACAGGAATTGCTGCTGCCTTTCATCGGCGGCGTCTTCGTTCTGGAGGCGTTGTCAGTGATGCTGCAGGTAGGCTCGTACAAGCTTCGCAAAAAACGCATCTTCAAGATGGCCCCGCTTCATCATCACTTCGAGCTGATCGGATGGAGCGAGTCGAAAGTGATCGTACGCTTCTGGATCGCAGCGCTGGTGTTTGCACTTTTTGCTCTGACGACGCTTAAACTGCGCTGATCTCCACAGCAACTCATGGCACAATGGCGGGTGGCAATGGATGTAAAAAGTAAACGTGTGCTGGTGGTCGGATTGGGAAAATCCGGCGTGGCGTCGGCACAGTTTCTCGCCGCTCGCGGAGCACGCGTCACCGTCTCCGATACCCGCAGCCAAAACGAACTCAAGACGCAAATTCCTGCGCTGCTCGATCGCGGCATTGCGGTCGAAACTGGTGGACACGGAGAGCGCACCTTTCGCGATCAAGACCTGATAGTAGTCAGCCCGGGTGTTCCTTCGGACCTGCCCCAGCTTGTTCGCGCACGAGGACAGGGAATTCCAGTCATCGGTGAGATCGAACTCGCGGCACATTTTCTCAGGGGCAAAATTGTTGCGATCACCGGATCAAACGGGAAGACCACCACGACCACTCTCTGCGGCGAAGTGATTGCGAGTGCAAGTCAGCGAACTTTAGTGGGCGGCAATATCGGTACACCCGTCATTCTGTTAGTCGATGATTCGACCGACGACACAGTGAACGTCATCGAAGTCTCGAGCTTCCAGCTCGAGACCATTGAGACCTTCCATCCCAATATTGCGGTCGTGTTGAACATCACGCCAGATCATCTTGATCGTCACGGCAGCATGGAGGCGTACACTGCAGCGAAGGCGCGGATTTTTGAGAATCAAAATGCTTCTGACTACTCGGTCTTGAATCTGGACGACAAGGGAAGTGCGGGACTGCGCTCGCGAACCAAAGCGCAGCTTTGCTGGTTCACCCGCACGCAGCAACTAAGCGGCGAGCAAACTGGAACCTTCGTACGCGACGGCCAGATTTACTGGCGGGACGGCATGCATGAGCAAGCGATCATGGCGGCTTCCGAGATTCCACTGAAAGGCGCGCACAATTTAGAAAACGTCCTGGCGGCAGTTGCGATCGGCCGTCTGTGCGGATGCGATGCCGTCACTATCGCCAACGCTGTGCGGAAGTTCAAAGCGGTCGAACATCGCCTGCAGTACATTGCCACCATCGGCGCAGTTGAGTACTACAACGATTCGAAAGCCACCAACGTCGATGCCACGATCAAGGCGATCGAGTCATTTCCCGGCAACATTCACCTCATCCTGGGCGGTAAGGACAAAGACAGCGACTACACGCTGATGAATCATCTACTGCGTGAACGCGTAAAGCGTGTTTACACGATCGGTTCAGCAGCGGAAAAGATTCGCGCGCATGTGCAATCTGCCGTCGAGGTCCTGCCGTGCAAGACGCTTGACGCCGCGGTCGATCGCGCTCACGATCTCGCGAAAGCGGGCGATGTCGTTCTCCTCGCACCGGCTTGCTCCAGCTTCGATCAATTTGAAAATTACGAGCATCGCGGACGAACCTTCCGCACACTTGTCGAGCGCCTGGCGGATGCCACCACAGCAACACCGGAGCGCCGCTGATGGCAAAACGCGTCAGCGTTGATCGCTGGCTGTTCGGCGCAACTCTTCTTCTGGTTCTTCTTGGATTGGTGATGGTCTTCAGCGCCTCGGCGGTGATGGCCAAAGATCGCTTCGGTTCGCCTTACTACTTCGCCGTGCGCCAGATTGGATGGGCTTGTGCCGGTGTGTTGGCGATGGTCGCGCTCATGCGCGTGGATTATCGCCGGTATAGGCATCCGGCGGTTGTTTTCACCCTGCTGGGTGTGACGATGGTGCTGCTCGTGGCAGTGCTCTTTCTCGACCGCTCGCATAATACGCATCGATGGATTCGCTTTGGACCGCTTGGTTTCCAGCCTTCGGAACTCGCCAAACCTGCACTGATCTTGTTTCTCGCCTACTTCCTCGAGTCCAGAACGAGAGCAATTGAAGATTGGAAGCACACGCTATTACCTGCCGTTCTGCCCAGTGTGATCTTTTCGCTGCTGATCGTTAAGCAGCCCGATTTGGGAACAGCGCTGGTGTGCATGGCGATGACGGGTTCTGTCCTCTTCGTTGCCGGCATGGAAATCAAGTATCTCGGCTATGGGATTCTGGCTAGCCTGCCGTTCCTGTACTACCTGCTTTTTCATGTCGGGTTTCGTCGCCAGCGCATGCTCGCCTTCGTGAATCCATGGGCCGATCCGCAGGGCGCCGGCTTCCACATGATTCAGTCGCTGATCGCAGTCGGCACCGGCGGCATTACCGGGTTGGGACTGATGGAAGGCAAGCAGAAGCTCTTCTATCTCCCTGAACCCCAGACCGACTTCATTTTCGCGGTTATAGCCGAAGAATTAGGGCTATTAGGGACAGTCGCTGTCGTTGCGCTGTTTGGAGTGTTCTGTTACCGGGGCATGCGTGCGGCGATCCGTACATCCGACCTTTTTGGCCGGTTCCTTGCCGTCGGGATTACCGGCACAGTAGCGATTCAGGCGTTCTTCAATATCAGCGTCGTGCTCGGGCTCTTGCCGACTAAGGGCATTCCCTTGCCCTTTATTTCTTACGGTGGCAGCTCGTTGTTCATCACACTTGCTTGTGTAGGAGTGTTGCTGAACATCAGCCAGCAAACTGACTAGATCATGAAAGCGGCCATTGTAGGCGGTGGTACCGGTGGGCATGTCATTCCCGCGCTGGCGATTGCGCGCGAGCTGTGCGAGCGCCACTCAGCTGAAATTATTTTTGTCGGTACGAGTCGCGGGATCGAGACAAGGCTTGTGCCACAGGCCGGTTTTCCTCTGCATCTGGTCCAAGTCGGTCAGCTAAAAAATGTCAGCCTGACTCGCCGTGCACGTACTCTCACCGACATTCCTCGTGCCGTATTCGCCTGCCGCAAACTGTTTGCTCACTTTCAACCTCAGGTTGTCATCGGCGTTGGCGGATACGCGTCGGGGCCGGGGATGCTCGCTGCGATTCTGATGCGGATTCCCACATTGGCATTCGAGCCCAATTTGGTTCCCGGATTTGCGAACCGAATGGTCGCACGTTTTGTGAGTGCGGCCGCTGTGCACTTTAAGGAGACAAAGCGCTTTTTCCGAAATGCAGTTGTAACCGGCGTTCCTGTTCGACCGGAGTTCTTTCGAATTCCAGCACGTTCGCTTTCGCCGCCGGGCTCACTGCTGGTGTTCGGCGGTAGTCAGGGAGCGCGCGTTCTGAATCAAACGATGATCGACTCAATCTCCACATGGAAGGAACTCGGAATTCAGATTTGTCACCAGACTGGCGAACGCGATTTCGAAAAAGTAGATTCCGCTTACAAACAGGCTGGGTTTCCGGCAGAGGTGAGGCGTTTCATCGATGACATGCCTTCAGCGTTCGCCCAAGCCGACTTAGTGTTGTGTCGCTCAGGCGCAAGCACCGTAGGCGAGATCACCGCAGCAGGGAAGCCGGCCATCTTCGTACCCTTCCCATTTGCTGCCGACGATCATCAGCGTAAGAATGGTGAGGCGCTGCAACAGGCAGGTGCAGCACGCTTGATTCCCGAATCAGAGCTTACATCTGAACGCCTCAGCGCCACTGTCCAGGATCTGCTTCGAAACCCAGCAGCACTTACGGATATGTCGGAAAGAGCGCGAGCTTTGGCCCATCCTCAGGCCGTCCAGCAAATTGCGGAACTTGCGGCGAAACTATCCGAAATAGGGCATCATCGCCCGAACTCATGAGAGCTAGCACAGCGAGAGCAGTGCAGGCAGGCTGCTGCTTTGTTTGTGCATGGATCGCATTTCGCTACTCACTTTCGTTAGGAAACGAGTTCAGTGGAGGTCGAATCACAGGACCTATTCTCGATCTTTTCGATATTGGCACGGTCTTTCTGGCCGTAGGCGGTCTTCTCACGGTCTTTCTGAGGCGAATCGGTGCGGTGTTTGGACTCGTAGGCATACTTCTTTGCTTGCCGCTCTACATCTATGACACTGCTCCCGGCCCGTTTAGGGAAGTCTTCCGCGGTGAATATTCAGTTCCATTGCAGAGCAACTTCGTCTGGGCCAGAAACAATGTAGCTGGATTGATCGCGCTTTCAGTTCTAAGCGCTGTTTGCATTCGCGCGGTCGTCATGGCTCGTAAAACCAACAACCGTCATTCCAATGCGGCGTTATCGGCACGACCTCCTGAGTTCAAGTAAGCTGTAGCTATCCCACGTCCTATGTTCGCGAAGATTCAGCGCATTCATTTTGTTGGTATCGGTGGTATCGGCATGAGTGGCATCGCGGAAGTGCTGCTTACGCTGGGATATAAGGTCTCGGGTTCCGATTTACGTGAATCGTCAGTAACGAAACGCTTGGCCAGCCTGGGAGCGCTGATCTTCCTCGGACACCGCGCTGAGAATGTGACAGGCTCCGAGACCGTGGTGACGAGCTCCGCGATCGCGCGTAACAATCCAGAGATTCAGGCCGCGCGAGCCCAGAAGATCCCCGTTATTCCGCGTGCGGAAATGCTCGCCGAGCTCATGCGACTGAAATACGGCATCGCAATTGCCGGCATGCACGGCAAGACGACTACAACCTCGATGGTGGCGGCGGTGCTCGCTGCTGGGGGACTCGATCCCACCGTTGTAGTCGGAGGACGCGTCGATGCAATGGGTTCCAATGCGCGTCTCGGCAAGTCGCAATATCTCGTTGCAGAAGCCGATGAGAGCGATCGCTCGTTTCTCAAGCTCTCTCCCATTCTTTCCATTGTGACCAACATCGATCGCGAGCACATGGATTGCTATCGCGATATGGACGATGTGGATCAGGCTTTTGTGGACTTCATGAATCGCGTGCCTTTTTACGGCGCCGTGATCGCGTGTATTGATAATGAACGACTCGCCACATTGCTACCGCGTCTTGAGCGTCGCGTGATCACTTACGGGACTTCGGAGAAAGCAGACTTTCGCGCGAGTGTAATTGATGCCGCAGTTAAGGTCACAGAGGGTGCCCCGCGCAGCCGTTTTGAAGTTGCGAATCGCGGTAAGAAGATTGGCGAGTTCGCCCTGCATGTGCCTGGACGTCACAATATTCTGAATGCCACGGCGGCCGTTGCGGCCGGGATTGGTCTCGATGTTCCCGCTGATAAGATCGCTGAGGCCTTGACTCAGTTTCGCGGGGTGGATCGGCGTTTCCAGCTCAAAGGAGTTGCCGAAGGAATTGCTGTCGTTGATGACTACGGGCATCATCCGACGGAAGTTCGAGCTACCCTGGCCGCCGCGCGCCAGTGCGAATATCGCAAGATCCACGTAATCTTCCAGCCGCATCGGTACACCAGAACCAGAGATCTGGCAGACGAATTCGCCACCGCATTCCACAATGCCGACACGTTGCAGGTTCTGGACATTTATGCCGCCAGTGAGGATCCCATTCCGGGAATCAATGCCGAGTCGTTGGTTCAACGGATTCGCTCTACCGGAACTGATGTGAAGTATGCACCGTCTTTCGAGGAAGCCGTCAGTTCAGCAGTGCGGCGTGCGGAAACGGGCGATGTTGTGATGACTCTCGGAGCCGGAAGCGTGTACCAGATTGGGCCAATGGTGCTCGAGGAGTTAGAGAAGCGAACTGCGGCCAAGAGTGCATCGTAGCGAAATAAACGGGGACATCTCTTGGCTGAAGCCGCGCCAGCCAAGTAGGCCGACGGCATTGGCCGCAAGCCTTCGTTCTTTGTGGTGCGAAACTCTCATGCACAGCCGCAAAACCGGCGGCTGCCCACCGTGCAAGCGGTTCATTATTTCGATATCACGCCACAGGCGATGCGATCGCCGGCGTTGCCTGCCGGATCAGTCTTCATATCGTCAGGTTTAGCGTGGATCACGAGTGCTGTGCCTCCGTTGCTGAAGACTGAATGACTGTCGGCTCCAAGACTCACGTCAGAATCGGTGACTGTAGTCTTCGCCGTGCCGTCGCTGGATACATTGAAATTCTTCATGTCGCCGGCATGATGGCCTTCGGGATTTTCCAAGCCATGCTTTTTGGCGTCTGGATTAAAGTGGCTCCCCGCTGATTTGAAGTCAGGTGGATCGCACTTTGCGTTCTGATGAATGTGGATGGCGTGCTCGCCCGCCGGAAGACTCTTCAGGTCGAGTTTGATCCTGACGCCTTTTCTTCCTGCAGAGGCCAGCGTTGCCGTACCAATGTCCTCGCCTTGCGCGTTTTTCATCTGCACGGTCGTGCCTTTGTCTTTCGCACCAGCTGCAATGGCAAGTCCGGCAAGCAACGCCACCGAAAGGGCAATTCGATTCTTCATGTCCATGACTCTCTCCTGTGCTCGAAAATTCTAAACCCGAAGAGCGAACACGAAGGTCGCGAAGGTAAAAGCAAGAGTGGACAGAGTTTTCTGGTGACCTTGATCTTGCCTTCGGGCTCTTCTTGTTCGCCTTTGCTTATTGCTTTGCGGTCGCCGCAACCGTGGTCTTATTTCCAGGTGGAGCTGTGGGAATGGTGATGTCAAGCTTCGTCACTTGGCCGAAAGTGGTAAGCGGCTTATCAAATTCTTGAGGGTTTCCCACAACCAGTACTGCAAGCTTGCTCTTGTCGATGTACTTGCGAGCGACTCGATTCACATCTGCGGCGGTGACTTTTTCGACTGCACCACGGAAGCGCTCGAGAAAGTCTTTTGGATAGCCGTAGAGTTCGTAAGTCAACTGCTCGCTCAACACTTTGTCAGGTGAATCGTAGGCGAAAATAAAGCCATTGAGGATCGAATCTTTCGCCTGCTTCAGTTCGGCATCGCTGGGTGGATTGCTGAGGAGATCGTCGATTTGCTTGTAGAGGCCCTCGATAGCTTTGGCGGTCGAGCCGCTCTTCGTTCCCATGCTGATGTCGATTAGACCCTTGTGGTTGTAGCTCGCGTTTATTCCGCCGCCGACGGAGTAGGCCAATGCCTGTGTAGCGCGAAGATTTTTGAACAGCCGTGAAGAGAATCCTCCGCCAAAAATCTCATTCATCACCCGGACGGCGAAGTAGTCAGGATTGTCGCGGCGAATTCCAAGACCGATGAGGCTAATGTCGCTCTGGTTTACGTCGTCCTTCTCCGCAAGGTAGACTCCCGGCTTCGGTCCCGGAACGGGAATTTGGGGAGGATTGTAAGGAGTTCCTTTCGGCAACGAACCGAAGGCTTGGCGCAAGCGCGCCTCCATCTGTTTCGAATCGAAGTCGCCAACGACGCCAATGATGATGTTATTGGGCGCGAGGTGTTGTTTGTGCCAGTTGACTAGGTCTTGTCTGGTGACGGCATCAACGGTCCAATACTCCATCTCACGGGCATAAGGACTCTCCGGGCCGTAGCCCAGCATGGCGGCTTCGCGGCCAGCGATGCTGCCGACCTCGTCGTTGCGCCGCGAAATGGCAGTCTTGAGGCGACCTTTGACCAGTTCGATCTTGTCTTCACGAAAGGCGGGATGTTCCAGCAGATCGAGAAAGGCGGTGAATACCTGATCGAGGTTCTGCTTTAAGCAGTTGAAGCTGAGCGATGTGGTATCGACGCTTCCACCAGCCTCCACACGTGCAGCAATAGCTTCGAGTTCGTCATCAAATTGATCTCCGGTCTTGGTTTCTGTTCCTCCGGTCCGCCACGTGGAAGAGTAAATCGAAGTTAATCCGACCTTCGATGCCGGCTCGGAACTCGATCCGCCCTTCACCAGAGCCGTGGCGCTAATCAGCGGCAGTTCATGATCCTCCTGCAGCATGATCACCATGCCATTGGAGAGCTGAATTCGGGTCGGTTCCTGTGGTGTGAACTTGTGGAGAGGCGGAATGGGGACTTTTTGCCAGGGTTCCTGCTGGGCTGAGAGGCTGAATGTTGTTAGTAGCGTAAGAGAGAGCAGGAACCACTTTGAAACGTTCCGGATATTACGACTTTGCACGTGCATTCGGTAATCTCGCATTTGATAACAGAAGGAAGCGGATGGAGACGGAAGATGTAGCACGACCCATAATTCTATCTGAGCATAGACGAACCTACCTCGATCGCAGAGACTCGGCGTAAAAGGGCCGGAAAACACGGCACTCAGGATCAAAAGCAGCGAATCAACGACGGAGCCGGCCCTAGAGCTCAGCAGCCTAGAAGCTAAGCAGCTTCTCTCCCAAACCACTTCCACTCGGCCCATTCGCGGAACCAGCCTTGAACCAGTTGTGTAATCTTAGCTTGTGGCAAGGTAGAGGGATTAAATGCTGTGTCGATTGCTTCCGATAAGCTCATCCCATTTCGGAACGAGGTCAGAATGCGAAACGCTTCTGGAGTGACTCGTTTGAAGTACACGAGATAGTCCACGCGATGCACGATCACAAATATCTTCTTTGACTTCGAATTGCGCACCCGTTTAACGCGTGCGCGACTGCGTGGTTCAGAGAAGGTGTTGCTGGCTTCGTCAGATTCGTTTTCTGTTTCTTCGCGGATTTCGAGCAGGAGTTTGTCGACGGGATACTGAAGATCAAGCAGTTGGACGTGTGGCTGCAGATGCAGCTTCGGGTCTTCGCCTAGTTTCGCAATATCAATTAACGTAAGGGAAGGAAATTCGGCGGCGTCGAAGCATTCGGTGTCGGCCCATTCAAGGCGAACCATGTCGAGCGCGAGCTGCTCATGTGGCCGAATGTACTGAGGATTCTCACGGAGCCACGGTTCGAGTCGCGAGCCGAGATTGCGCAAAGTGAAGGAGCGCGAAGGATTGTTGGTAAGGTAATCCTGCACTAGCGAATCAAACTTTTCGTCGCCAACCACCGCACGCAATCCGACAAAGTCCTCATTGAGACTGGAGATTAAGCGGAACCAGTACGAACGGCTGTAGATCTCAAGTCGCTCCGTCGAGCTAAGACGATCGTTCGGTTTGAGGATTGCTTCTGCGGCCTGCTGCATCGATTCCCCGCCGAGGGTGCGATCCGCGATACCTTCTTCGGAGTTCAGCGGCGTGTAGAGTGCTTCGGCAAATCGGCGCTGGAGCTCGGCGAGATTCATCTCGATACCGCCGCTAATTCAGGAACATTCGACGGTACGTAACGGTTCGCCTTCAGTGCTTCGGCGTGAACCTCGTCGAATGAAGGAATGTGATCATCCCACTCAAGCAGAGTTGGTGTGGGACCAGCCAACTCAATAGCGCGTGCATACAGCTTCCACACCGGAGCGATGACAGGATGATCGTGCGTGTCAAGAATGTACTTCTCATATTTCGAGTGGCCGGCGATATGAATCTGCGCGACGCGCTCCATTGGCACGCTTTCGACGTACGTAAACGGATTGAAGCTGTGGTTCTGTGAAGAGACGTAGATATTGTTGACGTCGAGGAGAATGCCGCAGTCGGCGCGGTCTACGACTTCGTTCAAGAATTCCCATTCCGTCATTTCAGAAATGTGGAACTCCGCGTAGCTGCTCACGTTCTCGACGGCAATCGGAATCTCCAGGAAATCGCGCGCTTCTTTAATTTTTTCTGCTGTTAGTTTCGCGGCTTCGAAGGTGTACGGCATTGGCAGCAGATCGTGGCTGTATGTGCCGTCAACACTGCCCCAGCAGAGATGGTCAGAGAGCCACGGTGTCTTCGTTCGGCGTACCAGAGTTTTGAGTCGCTTTAGATGCTCGCGATTCAACGGTTCGGCAGACCCAAAGTACATCGAGACGCCGTGTTGGATGACCTGATACTGGTCGAGAATCTGATCGAGGATATGTAGCGGGCGTCCGCCGTCGACCATGTAATTTTCGGAAATGATCTCGAACCAGCCGACGACGGGCTTTTTACTGAGAATATGGCTGTAATGCGGAACGCGAAGACCGATTCCAACTCCCAGATCTTTGAACGCGTTAAAACGGTTAGACGACATTAGAAAACCGGGACCTCTGCCTGGAGTGAGAGAGGGCCGAGTCCCAGAATAGCACCCGGCCCACAGACTACTAAGGAGTGATGTTACTCCGGCATCTTGGAGCCGTCAGTCGCGCATCCACCCTTGCCCTTGCAAGAGTTTTTGCCTTTGCAGCCGTTGTCGCTGGCCTTGCAGCCGCCTTTTCCTTTACAGGAGTTTTGGCCTTTACAAGCATGTTTTTCTTTCACGTGCTTGGAGGCCTTCGTGCTCTTCTTTGTACTCTTATCGGTGCTGGTGCCGGCCGACTGGTCCTGCGCAAACATGCTCGCGCTGGTTCCTGCCACCATACCCGCCAGAGCCGCACTTGCAATTGCCAACTTTACTGACTTCGTCATGAGTTTCTCCTAGTTGTGTTTCTGGATTGAGGTTCCTACCACCAACATGAGCCTGCGCTTGGCCAGGATTAACTCGCGACCCAGCGCCTGAATTGTGCACCCAGGTGTGATTCCCTGCCGCGGAAAATGTGACAAGCTCTCCGCCGCTCGAGATCGAAGCCGCTCCGCAAAAGTGTTCAGCACAGCCCGCGTGAGTCGAACCCTTTCGGCCCACTTCGCGACTGAGTGCGTGCACTGTCTGCGGACGGGGGGCAATTCTACCCGCCACTTCATAGGCGAGCAATAGCAAACTAGCCACTTGCGAGGTCTTTATTCCTCAGTTTGGCTAATGCTGCTTCATGTACGGAGGCGCTTGGAAGAATGGATTTGGCTCGATTGATGAGGGGTGTTTACGGATAAGAAAGCCGGCCATTTGTCCCAGCGAATTCAAGTCCCCGGAGAGCCTTGAGCATTTGCAAGCAGCGTTGCCGCCAGGAAAACGACACCCAGAAACCCGACCTCATGTTCATCCACTCTGCATGCATTAGACACACGACGCTTCCAAAATGGTTCCAGGGCGCGTTGGCAGATCAGGTGGAAATCGAATGTATTGCTAGAAACTTCCGCCGAACGCCTGATAAATCAACAACAGATTCAGACAAATGATGATCGTCACTGTGGTGTAGGCGAGGATGTTTGTCGTCTTGCCATTCACAAGCTCTCCCATGACCTTCGCCCGGCGGGTCAGTGCGATGAGGGGTACGAGTGCAAATGGCAATGCGAAGCTTAAGGCAACCTGCGAGAGGAGAAGAATTTTTAGCGGGTCAAGCTTAATGGCGATCACGATAAGCGCGGGGATCATGGTTATAAGCCGGCGAAGGAAGACGCTGAAGCGAATATTCAGGAATCCTTCAATGATCACTTGGCCTGCCATCGTACCCACCGTCGAAGAGGACAGTCCTGAGAGCAACAGAGCTAAAGCAAACGCTCCTGCGGAGACTCTGCCGAGGAGTGGGGCTAGCGTCTGGTGGGCTTCTTCGATCGAGCTGACGTGTTTGCCCGAAGCGAAGAAGACTGCCGCGGCCATCACGATCATCGCCGTGTTGATCAACCACGCGCCATTCATCGCTGCCAATACATCGATCAGCTCGAACCGCAAGTGCCGGAGGCGATGAATGCGCTGTCCGGTCGGACAGCTTTCGAGCGCCTGGCGCGCTCGGTCTTGGACCAGAGCGGAATGGAGATAGACGACGTGCGGCATGACCGTCGCTCCTAGCATGGCGACGGCGACGTAAATGTTCAGCGAACTGATCTCAGGCACAAGGATGTGGAAGCCTACCTGGGCCCAATTTGGTTTTGCTAGAAAAAGCTCAACGGCATAGCAAGCGGCGATCCCGAAAACGAACATCATGATGACAAGTTCGAGCTTGCGAAATCCGTATAGTTCGAGTGCCAAAATGAGAAAAACACAAACAGCAGTAGCAAGCGCTGCCAGCATCAACACAGTCGATTTATCGAAGCCGCGAGCAACAAGTGATGGTCCGAGGAGCAGGTAAAATCCCAAGGCTGCGCCGAGGAATTCAGCGAGGTCGGTTGCTAACGCGGCTGCTTCTGCGGCGAACCATAGGAACAGGTTCATGCGCCGGGAGAAGTGCTCACGACAACATTGCGGCAGAGTGCGTCCGGTCGCGATGCCAAGCTTGGCTGCGAGATACTGAATCAGAATCGCCATGGCATTCGACCACAGCAGCACCCAAAGGAGGGAGTATCCGAAGCGTGTTCCACCTTCGATGTTCGCGGCAAAATTTCCCGGGTCTATGTAGGCGATGCTGGCGACAAAGGCGGGACCAAAGTAATACCAGAGTTCTCCACTGCGAAACGCTGGCAGCGCTTTGAAGCGCAAGGTCCAGGTGCCCGCGTCGGAGCTAGATGTAGTCCCAATGTCGTTGGCCACGGTAGAACGATCCACAACCTGCGCAGAATAGATCAGTATAAACAGCGGCTCGGAGGCGCGGAATCAGCTCTGCCCCGTGGCTTGAGATAGCAGAGGCGGCTATATTGGTTACATGCAACTCGTTCGGCGTTCAGTCAAGTTCCTCATTTTCATTGGCTGTGTCCTGCTGACAGCGCAGCAGGCCTCGCTGGGACAGGATCGGATCTCTGCGAGGCTCCGCGAACTCTATCCCGATAACGCGGATGCTCACAAAGAAATCTCTCAGGCCCTCCAAGCCGCGACGAAGGATCACAAACGCGTGCTTCTCGTTTTTGGAGCAAACTGGTGCTTTGATTGCTTCGCCCTCGATTACAGATTTCACCAGCCCGATATCGCGCCCCTGGTCGATAAGAACTACCACGTGGTACACGTCGATATCGGCCAACGGGACAAGAACCTCGATATCGCCAAGAAATACGACACTCCGATTGAGGGCGTACCGGTCGTTGCCGTACTCAGCAGCACTGGCAAGCTGCTTTACAGCCAGAAGACCCATGAATTTTCTACGGCTCGGAGTCTGGACCCACAGGTAATCGTCAATTTTCTGAGGACTTGGAAGCCTTCGGCCTGAACCAGCACGACACGCTGAGCAGCACGATGAATCTGGTCATTTTCGAGCAGTTAGCCTCTCTCGATTTGGAAACCTGCACCGCTGATTCGGGTGTCTAATGGAAGAGAGTGAGCCTTTCGAGAAACTTCTTCATCTCTCTCGCCGCAGTGGTGCTGGGGAATCTGATCTATTTCCTCATCATGCCGCATTTACCGCCCGTCGCGCAGCATCGTAGCTATCGCCTGTTGCCTGATCTCGGCTTGCTGGTCGATTTCTGGATTTGTCTGGTTATATATGGGATTATCGCGCTAGTCTTTCGACCTCAAGCAGGCCGTCCGCCGAGCGAGCAAAGGCGCTAACTCGTCCCATTATTTCGGGTCCGGACTGAGGCAAATCGCTTAAAAGCAGCCCAATTTCAGCCTTCAAATGTCTGAAAATCGCGCAAATATCTTGTCAATCCGCCATAAATCGGGCCTAATGAGAGCGTTAGGCTTGCTCCTTTGAGTTTTTTCTGGTTTGCTCCGGTACCTCCCCTGGCAGCGATTCGGCCGAAATGGCCTTTAAAAAATTGTGTGCAACGCCACTATGCAGAAGATTGCACTACTTTATGACGCCAGCCAGGCCGTCCTCTCTACTTTTGATCTAGACGAGGTCTTGGAGCAGATCCTCAGCATTGTCCGCGATTACTTTCATGTAACCAACTCGGCCCTGCTAATGCTCAACGCGAGCACCCGCGAGTTTTTCGTACGCACATCGATTGGCAGGCCGCAAAAAGAAGACCACATCAGCATTCCTGTCGGAAAAGGCATCATTGGGAGCGCTGCGGAGTTGAAGCGTCCCGTGTATGCGCCGGACGTGAGTCAGGATCGACGCTACATTGCAGAGTTTGCTGCTACGAAGTCGGAAGTGGCAATTCCGCTGATGGTGCGCGATGAAGTTGTCGGTGTTCTCGATATCCAGAGCGAAAAATTGGACGCCTTTGACTCGGAAACCCTCGACCTGCTCACGCTCTTTTCGACGCAGGCGTCAATCGCGCTCGAGAACGCACGCCTTTACTCACTCGAACAGCGGCGAACCAGGCAGCTGGAGGCTATCAACGCGATTGCCCGGCAGACAACTGCGGTATTGAATCTCGACGAATTGCTGACCAAAGTTTGCGATCTCGTCCTGGAAAAATTTGCCGTGGACCATGTGGTGGTGTCGCTGCTGGATGAAGACGATCATCTCAGCGTCCGTGCGCATAAGGGCAAGCTGACGCCGATCCTGCCGCAAGGGGCCGCCTTGCCGGCAGGTACCGGAATGGGAATGCGAGCCTTGGAGCTTGGAAAAACCGTGGTGGAAAATGATGTGCGTTCTGTACGCAGGTATCTCGCGAGCTTTGTAGAAACACGCTCTGAAATGTGTGTGCCGCTCATCTTTTTCGGCGAAAAGCTGGGTGCGCTGATGCTCGACAGTGCCACTCCCGAAAACTTTACTTCTGAAGATGTTCCGCCGCTCGAATCTGTAGCCGACATTTGCGCTGGAGCAATTAAGAATGCGCACTACTTCGAGCAGGCGCAGCAGCTTGCTTACCGCGATGGACTGACAGGCATCTACAACCGCCGCTACTTCGAGATGCAGATCGCTTCGGAAGTCGAACGTGCTTCTCGTTACGATGGGCGGCTGGCAATCATTATGATTGACATCGATAATTTCAAGCGCCTTAACGATGAATTCGGGCATTTACTCGGCGATGAAGTTCTTCGTCAGGTCTCGACAGTTTTCGTACAGCAGCTCCGTAAGGTCGACGTCGTATGTCGGTACGGCGGAGAGGAATTTGCCATTCTGGTACCTCAGACATCGGGAAGCAACGCATTGGAGGTCGCGGAAAAATTGCGTCGCGTTGTCGCAGCGTATCGCTTTCCGGGCGTGCCTGTGAAAGTAACAATCAGCGCGGGTGTGGCCGAGTATCCGTCAAACGGAAACACGCGCGATGAACTCGTGGCTGCTGCCGATGCTGCTTTGTATGCTTCGAAAGAAGGCGGCCGCAACCGTGTTTCCCCGGCATCGGCGGCTCGTAAGACTACTGCCTAGGAAGAGCGAACACCAGTCACGAAGACAACAATGAGGTCAGAGAGTGTTTACTTGTGCCTCTTCCGCGTGTTCGTGTTCGTGACTTTGCTGTTCGCTCTTGCTGGTGAACTTAATTCTGAGATCCCACGTAAAGACAATCATGTACACAGTTGAACTGGATCGGGTCCGGAAGAGCTTCGACAAGTTTGTCGCAGTTAAGGACCTCTCTCTAAAAATCGACCAAGGCAGCATCTTTGGCCTGCTCGGTCCAAACGGCGCCGGAAAGACCAGCACCATCCGCATGATGATCGGCATCACCGTTCCCGATTCGGGACAAGTGAGGATGTTCGGCGAGCCATTTCGCCGCGAGCATCTCAAGCGCGTCGGCTATCTGCCCGAAACTAGTGGTCTCTATAAGAAGATGAAGGTCAGCGAGCAGTTGGTTCTGTTTGGACAGTTGCGCGGCCTCTCGGCTGCCGACTCCCTCAGCAGAGCGAAACAATGGTGTGAGCGGATGGAGATCGCCGGCTGGATGGACAAGAAGACGGAAGAGCTGTCGAAGGGCATGCAGCAGAAGATGCAATTCATATCTACGCTGCTCCATGACCCTGAATTCCTCATCATGGATGAACCGTTCTCCGGTCTCGATCCCGTGAATGCAGCCCTACTCAAGGATGTCCTCCTTGACCTCAACAAGCAGGGTCGGACGATTCTGTTTTCCACTCATCGCATGGACCAAGTCGAGAAACTTTGCAGTTCCATTTGTTTAATTAATCGCGGCGAAGCTGTCCTGCAAGGGACGCTGAAGGAAATCAAAGGACGCTACGGGCGAAGCAACGTGCAGATCCAGTACGAGGGTTCGGACGAGTTTCTGAAGGAGAACGGCCTCGTGCAATCGTTCAACAACTATGGCAATTACGTGGAAGTCCGCATGGCGCCGGGTGCTGATTCACAAAAGCTCCTTCATGCTGTCGCCCAGCGCTCACGCGTCAACAAATTTGAACTAGTTGAGCCATCGCTCGAAGATATCTTTATCGATACCGTGGGGAAGACCGATGCATAACATCTTTCTATTCGCCCGCCGCGAATATCTTGAAACCGTGAGAAAGAAATCGTTCATCGTGATGACGATTCTCTTGCCCGCAATGATGTTCGGCTTCACGGTGGTCCCCAGCATCATTGCTTCGAAGCATTCTGGCGAGACACAACACATCGTTATCGCTACCTCGGATGTGCAGTTTGCCAACGACGTGCGCGACAAGTTCATGGCAGCACCGCCAGACGAGGATGGTGCCGGTCGACAGAACAGGCAAAATGCTTCACGAGTTTTTGATGTGCAGATCGACACAAATGTCTCGCCGCAGGAAGAGGCTGCTCTTACCGAACGAGTCAGCGCGCACGAAATCGACGGATATCTGTGGGCACCCGCCGAAGCGCTCTCCGCACGCAGGCTGAGCTTCCGCTCGCGAACTTCGAGCGACTTTGAGACTCAGGGTGCACTGAGCGGTGCCGTGCGCGAAGCGCTGCTCCGTCAGTCGTTGCGGAAGCACGGCGCAACTGCGAATGAAGTCGCTGATGCGCTCAAGTCTGTCGATATCGACACGAAAAAGGTCGAGAACGGCAAGATCAGCGACTCCGGCGGAGTCGCGATGTTCTTTACCGCACTTCTGCTCATGATCATGTTGTATGTGACGATTCTGATGTACAGCATGAGCGTCATGCGCTCGGTGCTCGAAGAGAAGAACTCACGCATTTTCGAAGTGCTGTTGTCCGCCGCAACTCCGAAGGAGCTCATGGCCGGCAAGATACTTGGTGCAGCAGGCGTTGGCCTTACGCAGATCGCTCTCTGGACCGCTGCTGCATCGCCATTAGCCGCGCAATCGATCAGCATGTTTGGCGGCAGCTTTCATCTGAACCTCTCCATTACGAACATGATCTTTTTTGGTGCATTTTTCGTTTTGGGATTCCTGCTTTACTCAGGTCTCGGAGCGGCGTTGGGAGCATCAGTAAATTCAGAGCAGGAGGCGCAGCAGTTTCAATTCGTGATCATGATGCCGTTGATCATCTCAGTCATTTTCATGATGCCCGTTATCCAGCAGCCTCATTCGACCTTGGCAACGGTGCTGTCGCTGATTCCTTTTTGTACGCCGCTGCTGATGTACACGCGTATTCTCGTCGAGACCCCTCCCGCCTGGCAGATCGGCTTGAGCCTGGTTCTGCTGGTCGCGACCATCTACGCGATCGTGTCCATTTGCTCGCGCATCTATCGCGTGGGCATTC
The DNA here is from genome assembly GCA_964476905.1 of uncultured Terriglobales bacterium. GTDB lineage: Bacteria > Acidobacteriota > Terriglobia > Terriglobales > Acidobacteriaceae > Gp1-AA112. Next base: position 21,695 of record CAYZHX010000014.1, on the reverse strand, counting down.
TCATGTACGGCAAGCGTCCGACATTGCCGGAGATTGTGAAGTGGCTGAAATATGCGTGAGAGCGGTAGGCGGTATCCAGTAGCAATGGTATTACGTATCGCGTACTGCTGTCGCCTTGCTCTCCGCGCAGCTGTTGTTCCGATATAATCAAAGCTGCGCGTCAACGAGCCCGCCTAACCGGAGAGGTGGCCGAGTGGCTGAAGGCGGCGGTTTGCTAAACCGTTATAGGGTCAAAAGCTCTATCGGGGGTTCGAATCCCCCCCTCTCCGCCAGTTTCCTTTCCTAGACGAAACAGATATGCGACGTAAGTAATTCGTGTTTGCACGACTCTTGCTTGCAAAAAAAGCGGACCTTTGTAGGTCCGCTTTTTACTTCTGTGTGTTCTGCCTTAGGCTGCAGGCTGTCGATTTCCGACACGCACGCTACTCTGATGTCCGAGCTCGAAAGCCTCGTAGCTGGGGATGCCATCGCGGATTGCATGCAGGCTAGCATTCGAACGGTTGAGGACCATCGAGAGGTACTTCTCCGCGACTGCCCGATCGTCAGGACGCACCATCTTCCACCAGCGACGGATTGACTCTTGCACTTCGGCTTCGTTCTTTTCGCCTTCGACCAGAGCGTCTATCAATTTGTAGATCTTTGATTTGACAGCCCTGTACGAGATTGAAATTTCCTGGTTCATGAGTCTCCCTTATGCGAGCTATAAGCAAGTCATGGGCCAGCAGTATCTTTAACAAAACATTACGTTTTGCATCTCGAAAATTCTGAATTCTTGGAGACACCGGGGTGGAGGTATATGGAATTCGGTATGAGCTGGGGTGAACGGGATTATCGCGTTAGTGAAGCCCGCAGCTGCTGAAAGTTACTTCCGCGATAATAGCCGCATGCCTCAGAAAGCCTACGTCAGCTGGCGCAAAGGACTCGTGAGTGTCCTGTTGGCATTTGTGTCGTTCTCACTTGGGATGATCGTTGAGGCGTCTCAACGCCACGAAGGGATAACTGGGTGGACATTGTGGATCGATAACGCCGCCGCTGCCTTGCTGCTGGGGTTAGTGGTTTTCTTTTATGAACGGCGACGCGAACGAGAGTTGATCCGGAAGCTGCAGGTGATTGAGCTGATGAATCATCACGTGCGTAACGCGCTGCAACCGGTAATGTACTTGCCGTACTCGCAGGATCAGGAAATGCAGCTCAATACTATTCGCGACGCGGTCCAGCGTATCGATTGGGCACTGCGGGAAATCTTGCCTGGCTATGAGGTTGAGGAAAGCGCTTCGCCAGCAATGAGGACTTGATTGCCGATCCAAGCGTCAGCTCACGCTACGACGGCATTCCGCTGCTTTCGGGAAGCTCGAATGTGTTGAGGTCGAGGGCGTTCTCGCTTGTATCCATCCGCCATTCCGCAGCCTGCAACGGGCGCGCGAGGTGATCGACACCAACGAGCTCCGGGATTGCATCGGCTGAAGCGGCGCCGAGTTGTTCGAACCGACGCGCTGCCGGGAAGGCGCTGCGCTCGATCGAGCCGATTACGTCGTTGTAGGCAGAGACGGCGCGGTCCAGATGATTTCCCAGTTTGGAAAGATGATTTCCCAGCGTGACCAGGCGTGCATAGAGCTGGCGCCCGAGACTGCTGATCTGCTCCGCGTTCTTGGCGAGCTTATCTTCGCGCCAGCCGCAGTACACGGCCTTGAGTAGCGCGATTAACGTCAAGGGGCTTGCAAGAAGAATCTTGCCTTGCGCAGCATCGTCGAGCAGCGAGCGGTCGGCCTGCAAGGCGGCGCTCAACAGCGCTTCGCTCGGCATGAAGGCGACGACGAAGTCCGGCGAGTTGGGTAGCTGTTCCCAATAAGCTTTGGACGAGAGGCTTTCGATGTGCGCGCGAACTTGACGGGCGTGTTCCTCCAGGTGCTGGCGAACCTCCGCGTCCTGGTCGGCGTTGGCTGCCTTTGTGAACGCGTCGAGGGAGACCTTGGCATCCACCGCGATAATGCGCCCGTTCGGCATTTTGACGATAAGGTCTGGGCGCAGTCTGCGGCCATCATCATCAAAGAATGTTTTTTGTGATTCGAAGTCGCAGTACTCGACCATACCTGCAAATTCCACTACACGGCGCAACTGCACCTCGCCCCAGTTGCCGCGGACGGTCGGACGCTCCAGCGCACGCGAAAGACGGCGAGTCTCATCAGACAAACGGTGCTGCAACTCGACGAGCGAGTGAATCTGTTCGCCGAACACAGATTCGCTAGTTTTACGTTCGCTGTCGCTTGCCGAGATCCGATCCTGGAGTTGCGAGAGGGAATCGGCTGCGCTCTCTAGCAGGGATTGGATCGCGTCCTTCTTTGCGTCGAGATCGCCGGATGCCATCTTTTGCTGCTGTTCAAGGAGGTTCTTCGCTAAATTCAAGAATTCGGCCGAGTTCTCCTTAAGGGCACGGGCAGCATGCAGATCAAACGATTCGGACAAGCTCTGCTGCGCCTGCCGCACCAATTCGAGCTTGTCATTAGCGGCTTCACGCTCGGCGACAAGGGAGGCTTTCGATGCTGAGAGTTCGCTCGAGGCGGCAAGAAGTGCGGTGTCCTTAGCTGCCAAATCGGCCGTCATGCGTGCTTGCGCTGAGGCAAGTTCAGTTACTCGTGATTCCAAATTTGCCGCTCGTTCCCGAGCGACCGCAAGCTTCGGGCGAAGCGCTGCATAGACAGCCATTGCTCCAGCGACAGCGGAAACCACAGCGACTGCGTATCCCATTCGTCCTCCATCAGGGCGAAGCTTAGACGAAGGTACCACGTTTGTTCGCGGCAGTTACACGAAAATTTGCTGTGGAATTGAGGGAATCACCGGTCGAAATTCTAAGACCCTGCGGGTTCACAGCATAAAAAAGTTTAAGGCACGTAAACTCGATGCAAGGGAATTCGTCCATTTACCTGACGGAGAGAGCTCATCGGACCGATGAACATGGTACAGGCCGCAGCTCCGGCGACGGCGAATGCAGAAGCTGATTCGCCCTTTGCCGATTTCGACGAATTCATTCGGCTCTATCAACAGCGCGTCTATCGGCTGTTGCTGGCGCAGACTGGCGAACCGGATCTCGCCGAAGAACTGACTCAAGAGTGCTTCATCCGGGCATTTCAAAAGCAGAACGGCTTTCGAGGTGACTCGCAGGTATTCACCTGGCTGGCGCGGATCGCGATCAATCTGGTTCGCGATCACTACCGCAATCGCCGGTTTGGTTTTTGGCGGCGATTCATCCGTTTTAATCATTCGGATGAAGACCAGGAACGGGCGCAGCAGGTGCGCGATCCTGGTTCAACTCCGGAGGAGCAGATTCTGCGCCGCGAGCGTCTGGAACGCGTCTCAGCTCGGATTCGTAACCTGACGTCGCCACAGCGGGAGGCGTTGCTTTTAAGCGCTGTGGAAGGAATGTCGATCGACGAGATCGCGCGCGCTACTAACCGCAAGCCGGGAACGGTGAAGTCGCATCTGCATCGAGCAATGATGAACCTGCGCACCTGGCAGGAAGGAGAACAATCGTGATTTCGATTCACCTGAGCGATCAGGAAATTACAGCCGCGGCAGCCGGCGAACGCGAACTGCGTGTCGCACAGCATCTACAAATCTGCGGCGACTGCCAGCAGCAGGTGGAGATGTATCGTGAGCGCATGGCCAGCCTGCGACAGGACGTCTGCTACAGCGCCGGTCGGTCGGCTATTGATTGGGGAAGACAGTCGCGCGCCATCCAGCAAGGAATCCTGGCAGTGCAGATTCGTCAGACGCAGGGACGCAGCGCCGGCTTCGCGCTTGCAATGTCGGTACTGACAATCGTTTTGGTTGCGTCTCTCTTCCTCGGCTTCCATAGCACTCCCACAACGACCGCGACGAATCAGCGACCGGCCGAAATCTCTGACTCTGCTCTGCTCGGGGATGTCGAAGCGCAACTTGATCAGGATTTACCTGATGCCCTCCAGCCCGCGAGTTTGCTGGTCGGAGAGATGGAAGGCTCGCATAGGAACGTGAGTTCGCATAACAATTCCCACAATCCGACAAGGAACACACAATGAAAAGTTCGTCTTATCTAGTCCTCTTCTTGCTGGCATTCGGCGGACTTTTGTCAGCACAAAATGATTCGCAAGCGCTTCCCGACAAGCCCAACGCCAGATTCGTCATCCAGCGAATGGATGGGGTTCCCGGAATGGGATTCGGACACGATTGGTGGCGCAATTCGGAAGTCGCGCAGAAGATCGGGCTCAACCAGCAACAAACTGAGCACCTCAACCATATCTTTTCCGATCACCGGGACAATCTGGCGCACATGAAAGCCAACGTTGAGATCGAAGAAGGCAAGCTGAGCGATCTACTCGATCAAGACCAGCCGCAGCAGGACCAGGTTCTGGCGCAGATGACGCAACTCCAGAATGCACGCAATGCCCTGGAAAAAGAATTCACCATCATGACGCTGGCCTTCCGCGGCGCGCTCACGCCAGACCAGTGGAAGCAACTCCAATCGATGACTCGCGAAAAGATGTTTTTTAGGATGCACAAGCCAGGACCGGGTGGCCCGGGGGATGGCCCTCCTCCCATGCCGCCGACTGAGTAACGGCCTGGACTGCCGAAGCCCTGTCGTAAAGGCAGGGCTTTTTTTATTGTGCTCAGTGTGTAAGCACGTCCGTAATGAAATCTAGGGCGCGGGGATCGTTCGATTGCCCTAGCCAGAACACAGCTTGCTTTCTGACCGCAGGATTCTTGTTGTTCTTCGCCACTTCGATCAGCTTGGGGACGCCTTCGTGATCGGGCATTTGCGAAAGCGCGAATACAGCTTTCTTTTTTACATCTGTATCGGGATCGTTCTCGAGCGCATCGCTGATCGCTCCCTCTACCTTCTTCCCTGCCTTTTGCGCGAGCCAGAACAATGCCTGTCCGCGCACGCGCGAACTTGAATCCTGCTTCGCGACATGGATCAGTTCGTCCTGCGCCTGCGCTTCGCTGCTTTGGCTAATGGGAAACGTCAGCTTGTCGCGAAAGTGATCGTCAGGATCGGATTCAATCAGCCTCTTCAGCGTGGCGTAACCGTGCGCGCCGCGAGCAACTCCCAACCAGAACGCGGCGTGCTCCCGAATTTTCTCGGGAAAGTCTGCGGCGGCGAAGCGATCGAGAGCAGCATCGGCGGATGCGTCGGCATGCTCGGCGATAGCGTCCAGTGCGCGTCTTCCAAGATGGGAGTCGCCGTCTTTGGTTACAAAGCTGGCCAGATATGTGACGCTCTGCTTGGAATCAACGTTCGTAATTACCGAAACGGGAAGATCTCCGGCGTCGATCGCGCAGTTCTGACTGAAGATGCGAATGGAGTCGATCTTCTTGTCTTCCACGCGATAGAGGACTGCCAGGCTCGTGACTTCGACATCGTCGCAATCATCGCGTGAGCCGGAAAATGTATTGTGCTCCGACGAGAGCCGGCAAGTGCCGCAACAGTTACGCTCCTGCCATCCTCCCTCATAACAACAGATCGTGCGATGCGAACTGATCGCCGGGACGGCGTAGCCGATCCATGCCGTTCCGCTCTGGCGCGCGGCAAAGGCTTCGATTTGTTGTTGCAGATTGCCAGACGCCGCGACGGTTTCGAGCTTGGCATCCTTGATCTGGGGCATCTCGGTCGGATCTGTTTTGAGTGACACTTGCGCCGAACACGCACCGACCAACATGATTGCGAGGATGAAAGTTGATTTCATAGTGGCCTCATGAATCAGTAGGGTCCGCGGTAGCAGATGGGTCACTTACTCCGCTACCGCAGCCGGTACCGACGATCCGTTTACTTGTTGAGGATCTCCATCAAATAATCGTTTGCTTCTCGACTTCCCATTACGGAGAGCTTGCCCACGATTTCCTTGCGCAGCTCCGGATTCGTCTCTTTGCGAGCCAGTTCAACGAGAGAGTGCGCGTCGCCCTTGATGAAGAGTGCGTTGATGGCGGCATCGCGGACATCGGCGCTCTGGTTACTCTGGTAAATGTTCATCAAAGTGGCGCTGCTGCCGCCTGAGATGCCGAGATCTTTGATGGCTGCAGCTCGCAGTTCTGGATCGGGATCGTTGAGCGCGACTTTCTCCTGCAGCTCGGTATCGCCCGAAACGATCGTTGCGTGCAAGATGTCGCCCTTCAGATCGCGGTTAGTAGTTTTGCTATACAGATCGCGAAGCTGATCGCGACATCCGCCCACGCCCATGGCGTGAATGGCCGAGTGCAGAACATCGGGATCCTTTTCTCCGGCAAAGTCCGTAAGCTGCTTGCATCCACCGGAGATTCCCAGATCCTTCACGGCCTCAGCCCGCAGCTTCGGATCAGGATCACTGTGTGCGACTTTCTCTTGCAGTTCGGTGTCGCCAGAGACAATCGTGGAATGCAACAAGTCGCGTTTTACGTCGGGAGAGATAGCTTTGCTGTAGAGATCCCGTAATTGATCTCTGCAGCCGGCGATGCCCATCGAGTGAATTGCTTCACGGACAAGCGATGCGTCTTTTTCGGGTCCCGACAGCGTGAGTAATTCGCTGCAGCCGCCTGAAATTCCGAGGCTGTGGAGCGCAGCTTTCTTTGCTTCCGGATTACTGCTTTCGTTGTAGATCTTGACCAGATCTTCATGATGTCCCGCGACTCCGATGTAATGAATCGCTTTCATTTGCAGCTCGGGATGGAGCTTGCCGGTTGCGATACTCAACATGAGGTCGTGCGCGCGCTGACTGTCACTTTGGGAAAGGACAAACAGAGCCTTCTCGAGAATTTGTCCGCCGCACTGCCCGGAATTGCCGTTGTTTCCTAATAGCTTTTCCAAAATGGGAAGGGCGCGATCAGGGTCGGTGTTCATTAAGCTATTCACCGCGAGGATTTTTAAGTCACAGTCGCTCTCGGTGGACATGGCACCGGCGGTCGAAGGACGGAGCTCCAATTCGAGTGCGTTGACATCATTCAGCCACTTGCTGCGAGGGTACTGGCGTTTGAATTGAGCAATGCTGTTGAGTGCGTCCGCCGGACGGCCAAGCTTATGCTGCGCGTATGCCTGCCAGTAGAGAGCCTCGTCCGCGTGTGCACCGCCCGCTTTCGCCACTTGAGAGTACGAGTCGAGCATCCTCTGCCAGTCGCCCGCGTACATCGCCTTTTTGCCGGCGTTGTAGGAATCTTCCACGCGGTCGCCAGTTCTCTGCGGCTGAAAGCTCGAGATCGCGGCTTGAGGAAGATCGTCGGTTTGTGCGCCCGCCGCGGCAGCGAGCGCAAGGTTAAGAATGAATATGAAAGATATAAATTTGTTCTTGTTCATTTCGTTAGTTGCCTTCTGTGCTTGCAAGTTTCATGGGTACTTAAATCACAATCGGTAATTGCGAGCCGTTGGTATTCTTCGCCGGTGCTGGTCTTTCGTTGCGGCTGCGTGCCTTCACTTTGGACTCGATCACTCTGACCTTGAACAGCACGCCTTGCGACGCGATGCGCTGCTGGAGCTCCTGAAGCTCTTTGCCCGAGACCGAATCGGAATGATGCGAGATGTCGATCAGCACTCGTTCAACTTGATCGAGGACGTTGGCGATTTCTGCATCTTTATCGCGCTGCGCAGTTTGCCGATAGAGACGATTGTCGTTTACCAGGTTCTGCGCAAGTTCACGCTCTGCGGAGATATCGACCTCGCCTTGAGCAGGCGTGTTGGCCAGTTCGACCAGAATCATTTCCGTGCGGTCGAGGTGATCGCCCACTGCGACCATGAGCACACGGTCGCTGCCTGTCTTTGGAGCCTTGACGTCGACAATTGGGGTGGCGCCGGACTTCTCGTGAGGTGGCAGGTATCTTCCTGCAAAGAATGCCGCGACGACTAAGACCGCCAACGCGCCGGCGATTGCCCACTTGCGCGGCTGAAACAGTGCATTCCACAACGATGCCTTCGGAGATTCAGAGGCGTCCAGCCGCGGCTTCAGCGTGCTCCATAGTTGTGCTTCGTAATCCGCTGCGCGTTCCGGGACTGGATAGTCAATTGCCGAAAGCGTCGCCTGAATCTGCGCGAACTCAGCTGCGCATGTCGGGCACTCGGTCAAATGCCGCTCGTTTCTTCGGCCCTGCTCGTAGAAATGAAGAACGAGTTCCTGTTCGCTCAAATGGCGGCTCATCGGGTACCTCTTTGTACTGTGCCAGCGGTCATAAATGGCTCGAGTTCAGCGCGCATCTTCTTTACGGCGCGAAAAATCGTGTTCTTCACCGCCTCATCGCGGACCTTGAGAACACTTCCGATTTCCGAAATGGAACGGCCTTCGAAATGGCGCAGCACGAACGCGGTGCGCTCTACGGAAGTCAGGCGCTGCATTGCGTCGCTCACGCGCTTGCGCAATTCAGTGCTGAGCAGCATGCGCTCCGGCCCCGGCTGCGGAGTGGCGTAGTCGAGCGTGCGCTCTTCGGGATTCAGCTCGTCATCGCGGCTGTCGTTTTCGACGATGTGCGTTTTGTCCTGCTTGCGCTTGGCGAGCAGGTCGAGGGCGCAGTTTGAGGCGATGCGATATAGCCAGGTGGAAAAGCTGGAGCGCGCCTCGAAGCTGTCGAGGCGTTTGTAAACGCGCAGGAATGTCTCCTGCACTACTTCATCTGCGTCATGTTCATTGCCGGTCATGCGATATGCCAACCCAAAGACCTTGCGTCCGTGACGATCTACCAGCACACGAAACATCTCGTGTTTGCCGGCGAGCACCTCATCCACGGCTGCCCGGTCGGTGAGCTCCATTCGAGGGATTAGACCAGCTTTGGGAGAAAGCGGTTAGGGTAGATTTAAGGACCGCGACCGATCCAACAGAAAAGGCACGGATTATGCGGCTTGCCCGACGGTCAGTTTGCGCCCGAATGTGACGGAAAACAGTAATGCGAGCCCATAGGCCAGTGCACCGCAGCCCAACGTGACGTTCAGTCCGAAGTGAATCGCGATTACCATCGCCAGCACTGAGCCGAGCACACTAGCTGAGGCGTTCATCGCCCACGCCCATTCGCACATACCATCGCGTCCGCTTGAATTCTCGTCGAGGAGGCGAAGGCCGGTGGGGAATGGTATGCCCATTACGAAACCGAGGGGAACAATTAGAGCTGCACTGATGACAAGCTTGAAGAGGAACGGCACTCCGACGAGCGACTTAAGGATGAATGGGAGCAAAGCAAGATACGCAATCACACCAGCAACGATCGCCAACAGCACGGGACGAAGCGCGCGCACTTGCGGAATCCAACGTCGTGCTGTGAGACTTCCTGCGCCGCTGGCCAGCAGCATGAGAAAGATCACTACCGTCAATGCATATGTAGGATGTCCGAGGAAGAGAACGAAGCGTTGAATGAGCGTGATCTCGACCAGGATGTATCCGAGTCCCACGGCAATGAAGAAGCACAGCGGCAAAATGCGCGGGTACGATGCTCGCGGTTCAAGGGCCAAAGGAACTACAAGAAACGCAATTACCGCGACCATCGAGATTGCCAGCACCATACCGAGGATCGCAATGCCCAGGTTCACTCGCCAGTCCATGCCGCCGCGTGTTCCTCGTAAGTCAGCTAGAGCTCGTTCAGTCTTCAAAGTAAAGAAGAAGAAAGGCGACGAATCGAAAACCGGCGCGACGTTGTACTGATACGTTGCCGCGAAAGCTCGCGGATCATTCGACCGAATCAACTGCGTGAACGCGTTCTGCGCGTTGTCAGCGCCCGGGGCGTAGAGGCTCACGAGTTTAGGATGCGCAGCCAAATGTGATTGCACCGACGCGATCTCGTCTGCAGTGAACGCGGACTTCTTGGCTAACACGATGACGGGACGGCCGTCCTGGTCGAGCGGCCCATCGGAAGCGACAATGAAGTTCGCGTCTGGATTTGGCGCTCCAAGTTCGTGCAGTGCCTCCATCGCCTGCGATACAACTCGCAAAGCTTCCCGCGGCTGGCGGAACTCCCAGCGCGTGATGGCAATTATGCCGTCAGGGCGGAGATGGTCAAAGTACTCCCGAAATGCTTCAACTGTGTAGAGGTTGTTCTCACTCAGCGCATAAGCCCCGGCGGCAGTAGACGCCCACGTATCGACCAACGTCATCTGCACCACGTCGTACTGATCGCGGCTGCTGCGCAAATAGGAACGGCCATCGGCGACGTGAATGTGAACTTCGGGCAAGTCGTACAGGTGATATGCATAGCCTGAATACTTCTCCCGCATAATTGTGCTGGCGATCAGTGGATTGATCTCGATTCCAGTTACATTGCGGCTTCCATTCGCAACGGCGCGGAGGACATCGACACCGCCTCCCGGGCCGATAATCGCGAAATCGCCGCCCGGTCGCAGCACGTTGGCAAGAGAGGGGGCGGCGTTCATCAGGTCGTTGCGCCAGTTGAAGGAAGCTGACGAATTTCCTGAATTGGAACGCACTGGAATGTCATGGTCCCACAACGCCGGATCGACGTTCATGATTGCGGTAGAAGCGTCGGCGTCGATGACGACGTACTTCGACTGGCCAACCTGATCGACTTCCACGCGCGAGAGCGCATTCCAACGTGCGAACTCAACTCCGGTGCGGCGCGCGCCTTTGGCGTAGATGACATCGATCAACCCACCGTTGTGGTTGGCGGCGATCAAGCCGAGATATGAAATGGCGATCGCGGCTGCGACCCACCGCACAGCTCTGGTATGGTTCCAAAGAATTGCGGCGACAGCCATTAGCGCCGCCGAGCAAAGGACTGCATTAGGTCCTCCGACGATGTTCAGCAGCGGTACCAGTAGAATGCAGGCGCTAGCGCCGCCAATCAAATCGAATCCGTACAACTTCGCGACCTGCTGAGTTTCACGTGCAAAGACGACGGAAAAAATCAGTCCTGTAATAAAAAAAGGAACAGCCGCAGCCAAGTAGATGACGGTGAGCTTTTCGAAATTGCGGAGCTCGAGATTGAGCGAAACCGCTGAGTGAAGAAGGACCTCAAGAACACCGAATATCAGAAGGGAACTGAGAAGCAGCAGTTTGCTCCCGAGTTCCGGAACCGTCCACCGCGAAAGCGTAGCTCGAAAAATGTGAGCGAATACGCCGCCGGCGCCCAATCCCAGCAGAGCGACCGAAATCGCCAGAAAGGCGAAGTGGTAAAAGAGCACAACCGAGAATAGACGTGTCAGCGCGAGCTCAAGCAGAAGGCTCGCGCAGCTCACTACGCCGATGATCAGCGGCAGCCGGAGACTTGTTGGTTGTGCGATTTGCGCGCTCTCTGGCTGGAGGGCCAGGGTCGATTCGGACATCCTGTGAACATATCAGATGTTCGAGGCATGTCATTCCGAACCGCCGCCGTTTGGCGATGCGGTTCGGAATGACAACAGAGAGAGATCATTCCACTTCGTTTTTAGCCTTGTACCCATCGCGCGCGAGCACCTGATACTTGATCTTCTTCCGGTGCTGGTCCTGCACGATCAGGGGCTGTCCCGTTTGAGGATCGACTAGTTCCACTTTTACTTTTCGCCACGTGCCATCTTGCTTCGCGTTCGACGGACGATACGAAATCATGTACTGATTGCGAATGTCCGCGGCGATGTCGGCGAAGTCCTCGGGAAATTCCGCAGTGAAGCGCGGGAAGTAAGCGCGCCCGCCGGTCATTTTTGCGAACGTGTTGAGCTGATTGTCGGCCTGGAGGAAATCGAGGTTTGCAATCGGTCCCATGTAGCCATGTGACTCCGCCCATAGACGGAATGCCTGGCCTGTGCCGACGCAGAAGATCGTAATGTTCTTCGAACCCTGAACCTTCTTGAGGACCTTGTCATAGTTGAGCTTGCTAAACGTGTCGATTCCATCGCAGATCAGGAGAATGTACTTTTGCCCTTCGACGCCCTCGAGGCGATCGATGGTGTCGTACAACGCGTCGAAGAGGTTCGTCTCGCTGAAGCCCGGAATGCGTAGCTGTCCCAGCGCGCCCATCACCTGGTTCTTGTCCTGCGTAAAGTCGACTAGGATGTGCGACTTCATGTCATATGACGTGACTGCGATCCAGTCTTCCTTCTTCATCTGCTGGGTGAACGAGTAGGCCGCGTTGAGGGCGTCCATCATGAAGTAGTAGTTGTTGGCGGCGAATTCGATCAGCATGACCGCGGTGATCGGCTTATCCCCTTGCTGGGCGAAGGTGTCGATCTTCTGCGGAACGCCGTCTTCCAAAATTTTGAAGTTCTCAGCCTTCAACCCAGGAATGAATTGGCCGTTCGCCGTCACCACGTCGATGGGCAGACTCACCAGCGGCACATCGACTTTTAGCGAAAATGTGCCGATTTCTTCCGGGTTCTTTACTTTTGGAACGCGTTCCGGCGGCTTTTCATCCTCGGGCTTCTTCTTTGGGACGGCGATTGGCCCAATATCGCCCGTAGGCCCACCGGCTTCTGCTGGAGTCTGCTGTGGTTGAGCGCCCTGCTGATTCTGCGATGAGTTCTGCGAGTTTTGCGCGTCGCTGGGAGAGATTGCAAATGCAACGGTGCACGCCGCCATCAGGAGCACCTTAACGAAGCCTGATGGTTGCACCCTAGTACCACTAAGGGACATTGATGCCTTCCTACTGACTCTTTGCGTATTGCTTTCGAGAGTCTCTGTATTAGTATAGATGCCGAACTACTCGGAAACCATCGTGGATTGCGTGTTTCCTGCGCTTGCGGGTCGTTTCATCCCCGCATCTCTGGTGTGCTCCGAGTGTTTGTACACAGTATGAAGAGCATTCTTTCCTACCTCGCTCGGATTTCCCCTTTAATTTTGTTATGCAGCATAGCGGGTGCGCAGATGGCTCCCGCGGCTCAACCCGTTGCTACGGCCACACGCGTTGCCCCGCAAGTCATGCCCGTGAACGACATCCATCGCGGCATGCGTGGCGTCGCATATACGGTGTTCGAGGGCACGAAGCCCGAGCCCATGGACGTGGAAGTCCTCGGCGTTCTTCCGAACCTTAATGGCCCGAAGAGTGATTTGATCCTGGCGCGTCTGCATGGCGAAAAAGTGGAATACACGGGCGTAGTCGCCGGCATGAGCGGCAGCCCCGTCTACATCGACGGCAAACTCGTCGGCGCGATCTCCTATCGCATTGGGCAATTCTCGAAAGAGCCCATCTGCGGGATCACACCGATTGAAGACATGCTTGAAATCGATGCGATGGACCGAAGCCAGCTTGAGCAGATTAGCACCGCGCGCGTCCCGAAGACGATGAGCAAGATTTCGAATGCAGGCGATGCGAGTCCTGACCTTAAGGACTTTGCCTCGATGATGCAGCCCATTGACGCGCCGTTCGTCTTCAGCGGATTCACCGAATCGACGATTCGGCAGTTCGCGTCACAATTCGCACAAGCCGGACTTGTTCCCGTTATGGGAGTTGGCTCCGCGAGCCACGAACACCAGCCAGAACCAATCGAACCAGGTTCCGCGGTGAGCGCGGTTCTGGTCAGCGGCGATCTCGATATTGCCGCCACCTGCACGGTTACATATATCGATCCGCAACGGCTTCTTGCCTGCGGACATCCGCTCACACAGTACGGCATGGTCGACATGCCAATGACGAAGGCCAACGTCGTTGCCACGCTAGCTTCGCCATACAACTCCTACAAGATCGTCAACACCACCGATGAGGTTGGCACCTTCGTACAGGATCGTCATAGCGGAATCCTTGGGCGGTTCGGCGAAAGTCCGAAGATGATTCCAGTTACAGTCACTATCCATGGTGGCAGCAAGCCCAAGCAGATGAAGTTCTCGGTACTGAACAATGCCAAGCTGACGCCACTCATCATGATGACGACCGTCTATCAGGCGCTGCAGAGCCAGAATCAATACGGTGATCAAGTGACGTATCGGATGGACGGAGACATCGCTGTAAACGGATATCCGTCGGTGCACATGCACAACATGTTCAGCTCGAACGACACCGCCGAGAGCTCTGTGCTTGCGGCGATGAACCTGGGCGAACACTTTGGGCGCATCTTCGAAAATCCCTACACAATGCCAGGCATCAACGGGCTGAATCTCGATTTCGATGTAACTCCCGAGCGCCGGGCGGCGCATCTCGAAACTGCGCGTACCGACGTCACCGAAGCACGTCCAGGTGATGAGATCACAGTCGAAGCGGTGCTGCGTCCGTATCGTGGCGATCCCATCGTGCGTCAGATACCAATAAAGATTCCCACCTCGGTACCGCGTGGTCAACTTCGCATCCTGGTCAGCGACTCGGAGACTCTCGACCATAGTCGCAAGATTCCTTCCAGTCTCGGCCGCAACCTCGAACTGGGTTCGACGATCGATTTGCTCAACAAAGAGCACGCGAACAATAACCTGTACGTGTCGCTACTCGAAGCCAATCCTGAAGCGATGGTGGAGGACAAAGTGATGCCCACGCTGCCTCTTTCGGTGATGAACGTGATGCAGGGCATGCGCAATGGGCAGGACATGTACGTAAGCGGCGAGTCGGCGGTCGATGAAACCGCCACGCCCATGGACTACGTAGTCTCCGGATCGCAGTTGTTGACCGTGCAGATTAAGTAGAGCTGCAAGTCGCAACGCGCGTTGTTCAACAAAGAGTGTTTGGGTGGAAGTTCCCGAGTTCAGTCGGGGCACACAGCGCTTTGTCATTGGTCCTTCCAAAGAACCAAGTCGACCAGAGGCCCGTTGGGCCTTTGAACTGTTCCCAGCGGCACGTTTGTTCGCTTAGGCCTTGTTCGACTTCTCTCGCTCCCGCGATAGCAACGTTTCCTTTCGCTCGATGCCCCAGCGATATCCGCCCATGCCGCCGTCGGTGCGCACTACGCGGTGACAGGGAATCAGCACGGCAACGTTGTTCGTTGCGCACGCTCGCGCTACCGCTCTGCGGCCTGACTCGCCGCCGAGCTTCTTTGCGATCTGCGAGTAGGTGCGGGTCTCACCTGCGGGAATGCGTTTGAGCTCTTCATACACGCGGCGCTGAAACGTGGTCGCACGTACGTCGATCGGTAGATCAGGCAAATTGAGTTCGCCTTCGAGGCGGCGAAGAAGATTGTTCATCCACTCTTTCAACTCGTCGCCCGCATCGACCAGTTCCGCTTTGGGAAACTCGCCTTCAAGTTCATGACGCAGCCGCGCTGGATCATCGCCTAAGATCACACTGCATACGCCCTTGTCGGTGACTGCAAGCAGCGCTCTGCCTGCCGAATACGGAGCGAGCGCGTAACGAATGCGCACGCCGTCGCCGCCTTTGCCGTAAGCAGCGGGCGTCATTCCGAGGCGCAGATTTGAGTGCTCATAGACGCGGCTGCTGGAGTTGTAACCGGCTTCGTAGATCGCCGTCGTTACGTCGCGCCCGAAGCGAAGCGCCGTCTTAAAAAGGGACAACCGCCGCGCTTCCGCATACTGCTTAATGGTGATGCCAGTGTTTTGCTTGAACGCGCGATCAAGCGTTGCCGGATGCATCTTCAGCTCGGCACTCAACTGCTTCATTGGGAGCGGAGAATCGACGTTTTTCTCTACCGCGCGGCACACGTCGCGCACCAATGCGAGCTTTTCCGAGCTCTCGTGCTTGCGCGGCTCGCAGCGCTTGCACGCCCTGAATCCGGCGCGCTCGGCGGCCTCCGGATCGAAGAAGAACTGCACGTTTTCCGGCTTTGGGCGGCGCGATGGGCATGTCGGACGGCAGTAAATATGAGTCGTGCTCACGCCATAGAACAAGGCTCCATCAAAGCGGCGGTTGCGGGCGACAACAGCGTCCCAAAGTTCTTTCGGATTGTGGGCTGCGATTGCTGCGGTAGTCATACTACGCAGCTTATGTTAGCGCGGCGGGAGGGCGCTATCCGGTTTTTGACGTCAAAGCGTCCCATGAAAGGGAAACCGAAGTTCGCGAAGACAAAAGAAAAAGGTCACAAAGATTTCCTTGTGACCTCTTGAGTTTCCTCTGTGGCCTTCGTGTTCGCCGTTCCGGATTACTTGATCTCGTTCACTGGCAACTGCGTGCCGAAATCCTGACCGTTCGGCGCTACGGCGCGGGCGACAATTGATGTGAAAGCCTGTTTGTACTCCGGATACTGCTGCGCCAAGGCTTTGATAAATGCCATGTTCTGCTGGAACGTCTTCACCTGATCGGTAATGTCAGGTGTTGCGTATTTGTACACGAGGTCGAGTCCCTGCTTGTCGTCGGGGACTACGAAAGCTTGGACGATGTTGTAAGTCTGGCCATTCAAAGTCAGCGCTACGGGCTGCTGCGGATTCTGGGGAATATCCTTCGGCTGCGCTGCCTGCTGCTCCTGATAGAGCGCTTCGAGTTGCGGCGTGCTCATAAATCCAACGCCGCCAGTCAGCAAGCTTGCTGCTTGCGTGTAATAGAAGAACGATGTGTGCTGCAGCCCCTGTTTCTTGAGATCGCGGGCTTGAACCCAATACCAGAGACCGTCGTGCGGCCCGACCTGATTGGGCGCAGCGTAGTAGCCCGCCAATTTCCACTGTCCCGCATCCTGCTGCAGGATATAAGTGATCCTGTAGGGCTCTTTAACCCCTGTAACCTCTTGAATCGCAACCGCATATTTGCCCGGCGGTAGGCCGGGGATCACAAATGAAGAATGCTGCGCTGAGTTGAAGGTCCCACAGAAAAACTCAGCACGCTCGTAAGTCTGCGTTCCAGGTGCATCGAGCAGCCATTCATTGCGGATGTGCGCCTGGCCTCCTGCAAGCTTCGCTTTGTTCGCGGTGACGACATTCGCGATACCCTGAAAATTGGTCGCGATTCCCGGAATGGAATTCTGCTGCATAGCAGCGACGTTGCCTGCTGCTGCATCGCTGAAGAGCTGTTGTGCGGCCGTTTCAATAGCAGTTCGCGTGGCCGCGTCGAAATCCGGATCCTGCGTCGTATAGCAAGACTCGGCAGCATTGGCTGCCTGCAGGAACCAAAAGCTCAAAAGAGCAAGGGAAAGCAAAGAACGAAGGCGGATCATAACCCTCTCAAAAGCATACTAGAGCTGCCGGCCAGCAGCCGCTCGCGTTTTTTAGATGCCAAAGCCTGCAACTCGGATGGTTTCAGACGTTCTTCCTTTGGCCGATCAACTCGGGGGTGTATTCGCCATCGCTGACGTTCGGCCTACCGGCGGCGGTTCCGTTGCGGCCTGTGTCATCAACCATTTTGGAGTAGCATAAACCCAGCGTGCCGGGAAAAACGAATCTCGCAGTCATCCTCCTGCTGTTGTTCTATACGAGCATGCACGCGCAGGAGACGCAGACGGGCCAGCCTGCCCAGCCTACATCGTCGGTGTACAACCGTATGCGCCGGATGCAGCCTACAGCCGAGAACGGGAACCAACAGCAGGCCCGGCAATTTCCCAATCCCGCGCAGCAATTTCCTCCAGAGCAACAGGTAGCTCCCGGTGTGCAGGGGCAACAATTTCCTGGCCAGCCGACCTCCCGGCCAGTCGGGAATCAGCCGCTGAACGGTCGCGTTTATACCGGAATGGCCCCGGTTCCGAACGGCCCCTCATCGGCGCAACATCCCGCCACAGACGCTAGCCCGCAGCAGTCGCAGGGTCCTTACGGACTGGCACTGCAACCTCCCAATCCACCAAATATCAACTACGCGAGCGGTGAATTGACGGTTGTGGCTAACAACTCATCACTGGCAGATATTGTCGGCGGGATTGAGCGAGCCACTGGCGCTCGGGTTGAAGGAACCAGACCAGATTCGGAGCGCGTCTTCGGGCAGTTTGGTCCCGGCTCACCGCGGGACGTGTTGAATTCTCTGTTTGAAGGTTCTCGTTATGACTTCATCCTAGTTGGCAGCCTGGAAAATCCTGCGGACGTGCGGACAATCATTTTGAGCCCGCACGGCACAGCGCCTCCCGCCGGAGTCAACGCGGCCAATAACCAACCTTATCGCCCACCGGAAAACAACGAGGACCAGGAAGAGAATGAGCAGGCCCCTATCAACCATGGGGGAGAAGGCCGAGCCGTGCAGAATGTTCCATCCGAGCAAGTGACGGCACCCCAGCCTCCGCCAGCTCACTCGCCACAGGAGCAGCAGCAACAGGTCAAGACTCCGGAACAGTTGCTGCAGGAGCTCCAACGGCTGCGCCAGCAGCAGCAACAGCAACAGAATCAACAGACGCC
>CAYZHX010000014.1:0-3512 GCA_964476905.1 uncultured Terriglobales bacterium | reverse complement strand
GGCGACGTTGGCCGGGAACTCAATAACTGTGGCCTGCGCCTTCGCCGGGCGACGGTTCATCGCCCGCAGAATGCCGGAAACAGTGAGGTATCCGGAGTAGATGCCAAAGATCATCGCAGACACGATAGTGGCGAAAACGATTGTGCTTAGGATCAGACTGTTCAAGGTTGCCGAACTCACCAATTGGGGATTCACCGTCGTTCCGCCTTTATGATGTCGATTCCGCTAGAGCTAGTTGGATCAACTCTGCTCAGCTGGCCCATTCTGCTCCTGGAACCAAGGAATGCATTGGTCACCCTGGTTCATGTACTTCTGTGCAGGAGGCAAATTCTAGCGAACTCCTTTGTTATGAAGGAAATCGCTCGTTTCGGCCAGATTACGCAGGTAACTTTCTAGCCCTGCTGAATCACACATCGACGAAGCGGGAAAGCCACTTTAACCCGTTTGACCACCCCCGGTGTTGACAACTAAGATACGGACGTATCGTTGTGCCTACCAGTCAACGAAGTCTTCTGTAGGTCTGCACTCTCCTAATGGCAATTACGTCGATCCGGGTCCGCGGCGCTCGCCAGCACAACCTGAAGAACATCAGCGTCGAGATACCCCGTAACACGCTCACGGTAATTACCGGCCTTAGCGGCTCCGGGAAGTCCTCGCTTGCCTTCGACACCATTTACGCAGAGGGACAGAGGCGATACGTGGAAACCCTCTCCGCCTATGCCCGCCAGTTTCTCGATCAGATGGAGCGGCCCGACGTTGACGCCATCGACGGACTCAGCCCATCCATTGCCATTGAGCAGAAGACTACTACTCGCAATCCGCGGTCGACAGTAGGGACAATCACTGAGATCTACGACTATTTACGCCTGCTCTATTCGTCTGTTGGCATTCCTCATTGCCCCAACTGCGGACGCGAGATCAGCCGGCAGTCGGCCGAACAGATCGTGCAGCAGGTGATGCAGCTCAAACCGGAAGAGCGTGTCATGCTTCTGGCGCCGATCGTCCGCGGCCGCAAAGGCGAGTTCAAAAAGGAGCTGGAAAAACTGTCACAGCAGGGGTTCACGCGCGCACGCGTTGATGGTGAGCTGCGCAGTCTTGACGGCGGCGAAGACGGAGTGGATGAGATTAAGCTCGACAAGCGCAAGAACCACACCATCGAAGTAGTTGTCGATCGTTTGCTGGTGAAGTCCGGAATCGAGAAGCGTCTTGAAAGTTCGGTCACGACCGCGATGAAGCTGGCCGATGGGCTGGTGGTCGTCTCTATCGTCGATGGCGAAGAGCGAATGTATTCGGCGAAGATGGCGTGCCCAGAATGCGGAATCAGCGTTCCCGCTTTGGAGCCACGTTCGTTTTCGTTCAACAGCATCTATGGCGCTTGCCCTGAATGCCACGGATTGGGTAGCAAATACGATTTCGATCCTGCGAAGTTAATCGTGGATTGGTCTAAACCCTTGCTCGAAGGCGGACTTGGGCCAGGATCCGGTTCAACTTATTTGCAGCGAATGCTCGAGATTGCAGCGCAGGTCTACAAGCTCGATCTCAGCATTCCTTTTGAGAAGCTTTCTCCAGAGCAACAAAGCTTGTTGCTGTATGGACCATCAGAACGCGAGGCGGCGCGTAGCGGTTTCCACGGTGTTCTTGCATTTCTAAAGCAGAACCTCGAAGAATCAACCTCAGAGAGTTATCGCGAGTGGTTGCTCGAATACATGTCTGCGACCAAGTGTCCACTGTGCCAGGGCAAGCGCCTGCGACAGGAGAGTTTGGCGGTGCAGGTGAACGGCATCAGCATCGCCGATTTCACGGGCATGCCTGTTTCCCGCGCGCTCGAAGCTGCGCAGAAGATCAAGCTCGATGAACGCGGACAGATCGTCGCCGGACGCGTGCTGCGCGAGATTGCCGAGCGCCTACAATTCCTGAATGCCGTAGGGCTTGGCTACATTTCCCTCGATCGTTCGGCTGCGACGCTCTCCGGTGGCGAAGGCCAACGTATACGTCTGGCTACGCAGATCGGCTCCAAGTTGCGCGGAGTGCTTTACGTCTTGGATGAGCCTTCCATCGGTTTACATCATCGTGACAACAATCGCCTGATCGCAGCGCTCGAATCGCTGCGTGATCTCGGTAATACCGTACTCGTCGTCGAGCACGACGAAGAGACCATCAGACGCGCCAACTACGTGATCGATCTCGGTCCCGGCGCCGGACGCCACGGTGGTGCGCTCGTGGCGCAGGGAACTCCAGAAGAAATCGAACGTTCTTCCGACTCACTTACAGGGCGCTACATCTCCGGTGAAACCATGATCGGAGCGCGCTTCGAGCCGCGACATGCAAATGGCAAAGCAATTACCGTTTTGGGAGCACGCGAGAACAATCTCAAGAACATCGATGTGAGCTTCCCGCTCGGAGTCATGACCGTTGTCACTGGAGTTAGCGGCTCGGGCAAATCTACGCTGGTGAACGATATTCTTTATCGCACGCTCGCCAAAAGCCTGTATCGCTCGCGGGAAGAACCTGGAGCGCATAAAACTGTCAGCGGCGTGGAGAACATCGACAAAGTCATCCGCATCGACCAGTCGCCGATCGGACGCACACCGCGTTCAAATCCCGCGACATACACAGGGGTCTTCACACAGATCCGCGATCTCTATGCGATGCTTCCCGAATCGCGCGAACGCGGCTACAAAGCCGGTCGCTTCTCGTTCAACGTGAGCGGTGGACGCTGCGAGGCATGCCAGGGAGAAGGACAGCGTCGCATTGAAATGAACTTCTTGCCGGATGTGTATGTGCAGTGCGAGGTTTGCGGTGGGAAGAGATACAACCACGAA
This sequence comes from uncultured Terriglobales bacterium, assembly GCA_964476905.1. GTDB lineage: Bacteria > Acidobacteriota > Terriglobia > Terriglobales > Acidobacteriaceae > Gp1-AA112. The sequence continues at coordinate 690 of CAYZHX010000014.1, read as the reverse complement.
ACCCTGCAAGTCCGCTACAAAGAACAATCGATCGCGGATCTGCTCGAGACGCCCATCGCGGATGCTTTGCCGATTCTCGAAGACATTCCGCAAGTCCGGCAAAAGCTGCAGACGTTAGTTGATGTCGGTCTGGGCTACATTCAGCTTGGGCAATCGGCAGTCACGCTCTCCGGCGGCGAAGCGCAACGGATCAAGCTGGCGCGCGAGCTCAGCAAACGCCAAACCGGCCGTACGCTGTATCTGCTCGATGAGCCCACCACCGGCCTGCACTTCGAGGATGTAAAAAAGCTGCTCGACGTACTTCATCGGCTGACCGATCTGGGCAATACGATCATCATCATCGAACACAACCTCGATGTGATCCGCAACGCCGACTGGATTATCGATCTTGGCCCCGAGGGCGGCGAAGATGGCGGGCGTCTCGTCACTCAAGGTACTCCGCAGCAGATCGCGCGCGTGAAGAAGTCGTACACGGGACAGGCGCTAGCGGAATACATGGCACACGCTAAGTGGAGAACATCGGGTGCTCGGGCCATCGGGTCATCGGGTGAAGTGAAAGACAAAAGCAATACGAACCAAGACAAGGAATAGGCGGAGGCTTCGCCCGCAGACAATGCTGAATCGGAGAACTTCTTAAGTTTCGCGTTTATCCGCGTCCCATCTGCGCAATCCGCGTCTGGTTTTGGTTTT
>CAYZHX010000013.1:18377-41592 GCA_964476905.1 uncultured Terriglobales bacterium | reverse complement strand
TTGCGCTGGAGGGTGGACGACCAAGTGGCAGTCGCATGCGATCACCACGGCAATGCGGTGACGGTACTGATCCTCCCGAGTAAATCTGGATCCACGCTTCAGGTTGAACGGATGCCCCACTCAACCGTGTACGGGAGACGGGAAAAGGCCGAGGTATTGCGAGTTAGCAAATCTTGCGTGCTTCCAGCGACGTTCGCGACAGTGTTGCGGCTGGGGAGTCACGTCGCAAGTTGGAGCAGCCTGGAAATGCTTCACGACGAGTCCTCCCGATCTCGCGTTCACGTCTACCGCTTCGAGGAGCCGCGTGCAGTGCACTGGATGCTCATGTCGACTGTACCAGGCTCATGGCAATGGGAGACATTGGTTAGTAATGCTCAATTCTTCTACTACGGAGAGAGGCATTCAGGAGAGCGATATGTTATCGCGTGTGGCGCCACGTTTGTAAAGGTAGATAGGATTAGCTTGCTCGACAACTATCCGCTCACAAACTGCTGGAGCTGGTCCGATCACACTATCACCACCGGAACGGATTCCGTTCCAAACCCATCTGCGCTGAAAAAACTGAGCACCTCGCTTGCTTGGCCACTCAAGTCTTCAAAACCAGGAATGAAATCTCAATGTGCGGCATTTGTGGAATCGTAAGCTTCGATCCGCGGCATCCAGTATCGGCTGCGCGACTGTTGAATATGAATCGGCAGATTGAGCACCGCGGCCCGGATGATTCCGGAACCTTCGTTTGCGCGAACGTGGGTCTCGCAATGCGCCGCCTCAGTATTGTCGACCTCAAGACTGGACACCAGCCGCTCTCCAATGAGGACGAATCACTCTGGATCGTCTATAACGGCGAAATCTATAACCATGAGGTCTTGCGGCGGGACCTTCAAGTCCGAGGGCACCAATATCGCACTCGTAGCGATACGGAGACGATAGTTCATCTTTACGAGCAATACGGTCGAGAGTGCGTAAAGCTCTTGCGTGGCATGTTCGCTTTCGCAATATGGGACATTCGACGTCGTCGGCTGTTTGTAGCGCGGGATCGCTTAGGCATCAAACCCCTATACTACAAACTCACTGGCACAGAGTTAATTATTGGTTCGGAGATCAAGGCTATTCTTGAAGCATGTAGTGAAGCTCCAAGATTGAATCTTCCTGCTGTTCCTGAATACCTCGCATTCGGCTATCTCTCGGGTAACGACACTCTGTTTTCAGGGATCAAGAAGCTGATGCCAGGGCACTGGCTTGAGCTGGATGAATTCGGCACTGCAACCATTGAGCGCTATTGGGATTTTGAGAGTGACCAGACGCACACGCCGCATAAGTTAGCCGACCATGTACACAACTATCGCGCACTGTTAGAGGGATCGGTTGTTAGCCATCTAATGGCCGACGTTCCTGTTGGTGTGTTTCTCAGCGGTGGTCTTGATTCGAGTGCTATTGCAGCATTGATGGCCAAGCACCATCCCAGCAAGATCAAGACGTTTTCGGTCGGTTATGCGGAGCGTGCTTACAGTGAGTTGGAGGGAGCACGATCAGTCTCCCACCACATCAATTCGGACCATCATGAGGTTCGAATCAACCGCGAACAATTCCTGGAAGCACTACCGCGATTAACTTGGCATGAAGACGAACCAATTACTTGGCCATCGAGTCTATCACTATACTTCGTTGCTAAGCTGGCGCGAGAGCATGTAACTGTTGTACTCACCGGCGAAGGCAGCGATGAGACCATGGCGGGTTATGGCCGGCACGCGTTCACCCTATGGAATGCACCATTCGGTAAGGCATACCATGGCATACTGCCCCAATTCCCGCGAGCAAGAATACGATCTCTAATCCAGGATTCGAAGCTTCTTGGCTCTGGGTTGCGGCGTAAGCTTTCGCATACCTTCCTCGCAGTACAAAACGGATCATGGACATCTCTGTACTTCGATAACTTCTACACTGCATTTTCGCAGCACACACAGCGACGCTTACTGACGGATTCGCTGCTGCGTGAAGCCGCAGATCCCTATGAAAATGTGATGAAGGCTTGGGAGGCTTCACGCGGAGATCTGCTTCGCCGCATGCTGTACACCGATTGTCATACATATCTTGTGGAACTACTGATGAAGCAGGACAACATGAGTATGGCGGCGTCCATTGAAAGCCGAGTTCCTTTTTTGGATCACGTTGTTGCTGAGTATGCGCTCGGAATTCCTTCGGAATTCAAAACCCAGGGCTTCACAGGTAAGCGCATTCTCCAACTGGCAATGGCAGACCTGCTACCGGATTCAGTCATAAACCAGAAGAAGCTCGGGTTCCCTACCCCGCTGCAGAAGTGGTTCAGTGGAACGGGGGCCGAGAGTGTTCGCAAGATATTGCTCAGCGAACGAAGCCTTGATCGTGGACTGTTCAAACGGAGCGCATTGGAGCAACTCTTTACTGAGCATGCTTCCGAAACGGACCATACAGATCGCCTGTGGCGCCTGCTCAATCTTGAGATCTGGCACAGGGTGTTTTTTGATGCAGACCGCGAATGGGATGATGCGGCCAACCGACATCTCGCAGCGAGTTCGAACTGATGTCGCGTAATGCAGAAAGGATTCCACATGGTGTCAGTTAGCGTGTTCGGACTCGGTTATGTCGGCTCTGTCACTGCAGCTTGCTTGAGCAGCCTGGGTCATAGCGTCATCGGCGTCGACGTGAATGCAGCTAAATGCAACCTGCTGAATTCCGGAGCGTCGCCCATCGTTGAGGCGTTTGTGGGCGATCTCGTCGAGGGAGCTCACACGGCGGGCCGACTGCGGGCTACTCAGGATGTTGCGTTAGCGATCAATGAGTCGCACATCTCCTTTGTTTCAGTGGGTACGCCTGGTCTTCGCAATGGAAGGCTTGATGTCAAAGGTGTCGAACGCGTCTGTTTGGAAATCGGTAGCGCGTTGCGCTCGAAGCCGACGTTCCACACAGTCGTCATTCGCAGCACGGTCTTGCCAGGCACTACCGAGCAGATCGTAATCCCTGCTCTGGAACGAAGCAGTGGCAAAGTCGCGGGACGGGACTTCGGGGTCTGCATGAACCCGGAGTTTATGCGAGAAGGAACTGCGGTAACGGACTTTTTCAATCCTCCTCTCACCGTTGTCGGTGCGAGTACGTCCGCTCACTTGGCGCCGCTTCGAGAGCTGTATGGGTTCACAGACGCACAGTTCTATGAGACTTCACTTGCAGTTGCCGAAATGGTGAAGTACATGTGCAACTGTTATCACGCCACGAAGATTGCGTTCGCGAACGAAATCGGCGCATTCTGTCGCGAAATGGGCATTGATCCATACGATGTCGCTAAGATTTTCACCGCGGACACAAAACTCAACATTTCCACCGCATATCTATCGCCCGGATTCGCTTTCGGTGGCTCGTGCCTGCCGAAAGATGTGCGTGCACTCACTTACCGGTCAAAACAGCTCGACCTGAAAATGCCGTTACTCGAGTCGCTCATGTCCAGTAACAACGAACATGTGGAACGGGCCGTCGAAGCAATTCTCAATTGCGGCAAGCGCAAAATTGGCGTGCTCGGCTTGAGTTTCAAAACTGGAACTGACGATCTGCGCGAAAGTCCCTTCGTGCAAGTGATCAAAAGCTTGATCGGCGAGGGTTGCCAAGTTCGCATCTGGGATCCCGAAGTCGCTCTCGGTCGAGTCATCGGCTCAAACAGGCAGTTCCTTGATGAACATATTCCGCACATTGCGTCATTGTTACGCGACTCCTTGGATGCAGTAGTGAGCGAAGCCGAGGTGGTAGTGATTGGAAGTAAAGCGGCCGACCCTGCGAAGGTGCGTTCAATGCTTCGCAACGATCAGTTTATTTTTGATCTCCTGAGGATTGAGTACTCCAACTTCCGAGCAGCTGCCGTTATGGCTAGTGTCGCTTGAGGAGGTCCGTTGAAGATTTTATGGATCAAGGCAGGCGGGCTTGTCCCCCCAGATATCGGGGGCAAGATCCGCAGCTATCATATTCTCAAAGAACTCGCGCCCCGTCACGAAGTAACGTTGTTTACATTCTATGCTGTTTTCCCCAACGATCCTCATCGCGAATTAACCCGCCAGTTTCATCGCTCCATTTGTCTTCCGCTCGATATTCCAGAACACGGTACAGTCGGCGACTGCCTGAGTCTAGCACGCAGCGTAATCTCAGCATTACCCTATTCAATTACAAAGTATTGTCTGCCTAAGATAAGAACAGAATTGCGAGAACTCACGCGGACAAATCAGTTTGATGTGCTTATTTGTGACTTTATTTTCCCAGCAGCAATTATCCCATGGGAAAGTCCTTGTCCGAAGGTGCTCTTCACGCACAACGTAGAAGCAGCGATCTTCAAACGACAGTATGAAATCAGCACCAATCCGCTCTGGAAATTCGTCTGGTGGCGCGAGTTTCACAGCATGGAGCGCTATGAACGTACTCACTTGAGCCGCGCAGATCAGGTAATCGCCGTTTCACAAACCGATCGGGACGCCTTTGCTAGGTTTGTACCTTCAGACAAGATTGACGTAATCCCAACCGGCGTCGACGCCGACTATTTTCGCCCGCGAGACGAATCCAAAGACAATTCTGCCGAACTGGTATTTACCGGATCGATGGACTGGATGCCCAACGAAGACGCAATGTTTTACTTCGTGCAAGACATCCTACCGAGGATTCGCACGAAGATACCAGAAGTAACTTTCACAATTATAGGTCGCAATCCGTCACAGCGTCTAAGGAAGTTAGCAAGTAATGTAACTGGCGTTCACGTGACAGGGAGAGTCGCTGATATACGACCTCACGTTGAACGCGGCTCCGTCTATGTCGTGCCACTGCGTGTCGGCAGCGGCACGCGGTTGAAGATTTTTGAGGCGATGGCGATGGGCAAAGCCATTGTAACCACAAGCATCGGTGCAGAAGGACTACCAGTCACAAGTGGCAAAGACATTGTCTGTGCTGACGATCCGGTTCGATTTGCCGATGCAGTAGTTCAGCTGGTTACCCATCGAGAGCTCCGGCACAAGATCGGACGTGCGGCACGTGAGCTGGTCGAAGAACGTTGCAGTTGGTCTTCTGTTGCTGCGACGTTTGAGGGCGTACTCCAGCGCACTTGCGAGCGGTGTACTTTGCGGAGATCTGCGAGGTGCAGCACAGGAAAACTACCACGAACTATGCAGTTCGAGCCAGGCTGGCCCCGAAAGCAGCTACTCAATAGTCGAGAAAAGTCATTTCCTATGAGGCCACTCGATCCTTGACGGAAATTGCGGGTGAAAGACCTCTATCTTGAGCACGCAGGAACAGCGGCGCTCAACAATGTGGAGGATAAACGTGGACAGATCGCATGAATTACTTCATAAGACGGCCGAAAATGTTTCCATTCGTCAGTACGGCAAAGTGCGCGATGAGCACGGTGCTGCAACGGCTGTCGCTGATCCTGCTGCCAAACTTCGCTCGGCTTCGATCGTTCTCCAGAATCGTGAACCATTTGCGCGCGGGTCGTATTCTGCAAGGCTGTTAGCCCTTTCCCTTCCGGTTGTACTCTTTGTGACTGCGTACCTCAGCACCGCAGCAGCTTACGGAGGAGACACGCTGGATTATGTCGACGGGATCCAAAGCTTTCTCCGAGGCAACAGCCGCAACTTCTTTGACTTCGGGCATCTGCTTTGGCGTGCCTTTGGCTATGCTGGCTTCAGACTAGTCCATCCACTTACTACCATTTTCGTCGGAACTGATCTTCGACGGAACATCGTTTCAATTCTTCTGATTCTCGGATTTTTGGGAGGTCTTCTGTGCACGTTGTTTTTGCACAAAACCCTGCTACGGCTCAAGGTTTCGCCTGGTGCCGCCTGTCTGGCCACAACCGCATTTCTTTTCAGCAATGCCTTCCTAAATTACACCCATACCGGATGCGCCTACATACCGGGACTGGCCGGGATTGTGACGGCTGTGTACCTGCTGAGCGGGGAAGGGATTCGATTCGCGTGGCTTACCGTAATCGGCGTTGGGGCTTTACTTTCTTTCGCGGTCGCCTGTTGGTTCCCATTTGTGCTAGCGATTCCGGCGGTGCTGCTGATGCGGTCATTCCTTTTTGACGACGGAAGAGAGCATTGGAAACTTCTTGCAATGCTGGTCCTCGCCACCACGACGATTGGCTTTGCCGTCTATTCCACCGTGGCCGTTAACCTTCACCTGCACAATGTCCAGCAGTTGTTGGCGTGGATAAACGCATCGTCTCATGGAGTCTCTCATCGAGGCACAGTTCCGAAAGTTTTATTCGGATTCGCGCGATCTTGGGTCGATATGAACAACGAAGGCGTTCTTATCAAACGTTATTTGCTCCATGATCCATATAATCCAGTCTCCCGCCTTGAACTAGTAAGCACTGCATTAATTAAATTTGGATTTTTCTATCTTGCTTTGGGTTGGGTCGCCCTGCGATCGATACGACAGAGAAGAGCAGCACGCGCTTTCACCTGGATGGCGATTGCGGCGGTGCCGATTGTTGCCTTCGGCTACTACTGGGAGCCCGGAGCAATGGAGCGTTATCTCGCGGTATTTCCATTCCTGATGATAGCTGTGGGCTCGATCTGGACTAACAGTTCAGAATGGAAGTCTCGACGATCGGATGCGCTTGTGGGAGTTATCTTCGTCATAGCTACAGTTCTCATTAACGGCTCGGCACTCTACCGCGAAAAGGTAAAGGCACAGGAGAGAGCAGCCGTTTCCGAAATGAATTCAGTTTTGCTCTCTTTACCTCCAAACAGCCATTTAGTAGTTCAGGAGCAACGGGAGCAGATTCTTAAGCGAGATTACTTTTTACCCCCAGACTACATCGGCCATTATTACCACCTTGTGGAAACAGGGCATTCAAGAAGTGGCGAGTGGCGGCAGGAATTCGCCAAAATGGCGATGGTCACTTGGGGGAAGGGAGGACAGGTCTGGGTCACGAAGTGCTTCCTTTCTGACCGCCCTACTTTCTCATGCAACTGGACCGAAGGAGATGACAAGAACCTTAGGTGGCATGACGTGGAATTGTTTTTCGCAAAGCTGGATCGGGCCACGACACTCGGTGGAACTGAAGGGTTTGTCCTCATTCCCCAGACAACTCACAACTACGTCGTCATGCGAGACACCGCGGCTCCATGGGACGAAAATCAGCATTGGCAACGTTTGTGGTAAAGGCCGAGCGCGCAATGGTTCCTGCCTAATCAGAATCAGGAGGGATAAACAGTGCGGCAATATTCCGAAGTTGACCAGACTGGTGCCGGCACGGATTGGCATGGTGGTAAGTGCGAGATAGCGGTGATGATCCCCTGCTACAACGAGGAGCTCACAATACAATCGGTGATCCGAGACTTCAGAACGGAATTGCCCGGAGCTTCGATTTATGTCTTTGATAACAACTCCAGTGACCACACCGCTGAAATCGCGGAAAGAAGCGGTGCCATCGTAAGACGGGAACAAAGACAAGGTAAAGGTTATGTTGTGCAAACGATGTTTCATAATATCGATGCAGATATTTACGTTCTTGTTGATGGTGACGCAACCTACGCGGCATCTGAAGTCCATCGGCTTATCAAGCCCATTGTGTGGGGCGAAGCAGACATGGTCGTAGGCTCGCGGTTGCAGGAGAAGTCAGCTAGCGAGTTCCGCCCGTTGAATCGGCTTGGCAATCGAATGTTTCTGTGGGCGCTAAACTCTACTTTTAAATCGCGAATAACCGATGTTCTTTCAGGTTATCGGGCTTTCAGTCGCCATTTTGTGAAATCAATACCTTTGTTCGGTGGTGGTTTTGAGATTGAGACCGAAATGACGATCAAGGCTCTCGAGCACGGATATCGTGTTTCGGAGATTACATCGAATCTCGCCGCTCGGCCTGAAGGTAGCAACTCAAAGATTCGAATTGTTCAGGATGGAGTTCTCATCATGAACACGATTCTGAGTCTTTTTCGCGATTACAAGCCACTCACGTTTTTCGGCATGGCTGGCCTGTTACTCATTGCTGCAGGTCTTGTTCCGGGAACTATAGTCATTTCCGAGTTCCTACGCACTGGATTAGTCCCGCGCTTGCCATCGGCAGTTCTAGCGGCTGGCCTGGAACTGGCTGGAATGCTCAGCATTTCAGTCGGCCTAATCCTGCATACGCTTGCTCGGCACTCGCAGGAACTTGATCTACAGCTGCGGAATCTGACAGCGGAAATCCACAATCACATCGACAAGGTGAGTTATGGCCGAAATTGAAATTCAGGACGACGTTGTTATCTGTGATCTTGAGTCGATGGTTGACGCTCACAACTATCGCGCATGGATGTTCAAGCGGCTATCACCGCACATAGGAAACAGGGTTCTGGAAGTGGGGGCAGGGATCGGCAACTTCACGCAATTGCTTTTGGATAAGGAATTGCTTGTGCCAACTGACAAGGCGTTTGGCTGCGTGCAGCGACTCTGTGAGAGATTTCGCGACCGCTGTCAAGTTAGCCCTGCATTCCTGGATTTGGGCGCACCTGAGGGCGACTGGATTTCCCAACGCTTCGATACGTCCATTGCAGTCAATGTGCTTGAACACGTGGAGGACGATGCAGCAGCGCTGCGTTTTTTGCGATCGGTAGTCGTGCAAAGCGGACGCGTTGTGATTTTGGTGCCAGCTTACGCTTGGCTGTTTGGAACAGTTGATCGTTCCATCGGCCATTACCGTCGCTACACTCGCAAAACGCTCTTGCCTCGTATGTGTGACGCAGGCCTGGTCGTGGAGCACTCCTTCTATATGAATGTAATAGGTATGGCCGGCTGGTACTGGAATAACAGAATACGGAAGATTCCAATGGAGAATCCGAAACAAGTAAAGCTTTTTGACCGATACTTCGCTCCGTGGGCTGAACGACTCGAACGAATCATTCATCCTCCACTTGGGCTCAGTCTGATCGCGGTTGGCAGGCGAACATAATTACCCAACGGATCGGTTGTGATGGGAATACACAGTGCTTGAGTAAAGATGTAGACCGCGTCTATGAGTACTCGGCCTGAGGAACATGCATGACTTTGTAACTTTTCGGTCCTCATCATGAAGACGGTGCTGATTTGTCACGATGGTGATGTGTTCGACCAGCAGGCCCTGCCACGGTGGCTTGCGTCGTTCTCAGATATGGCTGGCATGGTTGTGCTGCGCGAACGACCAGAGCAGGTACGCCGTCGGGCAAAACGTGAGATCGACCGGACCGGATGGCTGCGCTTCGGTGACATTTTAGCGTTTCGGCTTTATTACAAGCTGTTTCTCGTGAAACAGTATCAGAATTGGATCGCAGACACCGTTGCTCAACTGCAACGGCGTTACGGGGAGGTACCTCACGTCCCCCTCATCTATTCGCACACACCAAACAGTTCTGAAGTCGAGGTGTTCGTGCGTAATTGCAGGCCAGACATTGTGATTGCGCGCTGCAAGTTCATCCTTAAGGAAAGAATCTTTGGTATTCCGGCAGTAGGTACGTTCGTCATGCATCCCGGTATCTGTCCCGAGTACCGCAATGCACACGGCTGTTTTTGGGCACTGGTGCGGCGTGACGTTCGCAAAGTTGGCATAACTCTGCTCCGGGTGGATGCCGGCGTGGACACCGGTGCCGTGTTCGGATACTTCACCTATGATTTCGACGAAAAACATGAGTCTCATCTCGTCATCGGGCAGCGTTGTATCTCGGAGAACTTCGATGAGATAGCCGCGAAGCTGAACGAGATTGCCACAGGGAAGGCACAGCGCATTCCTGTTGATGGAAGACAATCTGGAGTCTGGGGTCAGCCGTGGATGACTAAGTATGTGCAATGGAAGCTGGCCGCGCGGAGAAGGATAAGATAGATGCTCTCGCTAGCCTTGCTCTATCACGACGTAGTGCCGCGAGGTTACTACGCGGCCTCCGGCTTTTCTATTCCCGGCGCCCACCATTACAAGTTGACGCGGGAGCAGTTCGACAGCCATCTGCAGGCTATTGCGAAAGTAGCGCCTCGGCCGCCTGCACGTGTGATTGATGACAACTGGGAGACATCGTTTCTGTTCACCGTTGATGACGGAGGAAGCAGCGCGTTGCATGTTGCCGACCGACTCGAAGAACGCGGCTGGAAAGCGCATTTCCTAGTCGCTACGAATTACATCGGTAGCGTTGGCTTTCTCACCGAACGCCAGATTCGTGACTTAGCTGCCCGGCAACACGTGATCGGATCGCACTCGTGTTCGCATCCGCTGGCTATGTGGGACTGCACGCCGGACGAGCTGTTTTCGGAGTGGAGTGATAGCCGAAGACGTCTTGAGGACATTCTTGGGATTCGCGTCGCCGTTGCCTCCGTTCCGGCGGGGTCATATACCGCGAAAGTTGGAATTGCAGCCGCAAAGGCAGGCCTGACGGTTCTCTTTACGTCCGAGCCGACGCGGCAGGTTGACCAGATCAATGGCTGTCGAATCGTCGGACGCTATGGGATTACTCATACTACGGCCGCAGAAGTTGCCGCCAAGCTCGCAAACGGCAAGGCCCTGACTTGTTGGAAACAAAAAGTATTCTGGAACGCAAGAAAGCTCGTAAAGCGAGCGGCGGCAAGACCCTATGCTGCCGTAAGAGCGCGATTGCTCGAGGCGGGGTAGATCCTATCCAAGAATGGGATCCGAGCATCACGCATCCTTCGCATGCAGGATGCAAGGAGAAAAGGGGTACCCCGATCGTGAAATGCTCTATCTGGGTCGGATGGAGATCTATTGACAGAATTCTGCCACGTCTAACCGCGAGGTTTACGAAGCGCAATCACGACCTCTGAAGTCCAACGGTGGAGGAATGGCATCCTCCGGAGTAACCACCGATCATATAGAAGTGCTTGGTGGATATAGGATGGAAATAAGTGCCAAATCACCACGGTGTGCGGCAACATGTACTTTCGCCATTCCTCTTCTAGGAACCTTTTGCCAAAACTTCGCAGCTCGGCCGTACTCAACGGACGTTCGTTTTCAGAAGCCAGGTGGGAGCGGTACGGAATCATTGAACGGGCAATGCGCATCAGTCCGGAATCCCGGATTGGTTCTTCAAACACCGCAATGCATCCCGGTTTTAAGATGCGGAATACTTCTTCACTTGTCAAATCCAAGTCCAAGTGATGCAGAATCGCCGCTCCAAAAACAACATCGAACGTTTCGTCTTTGAATCTGGTGCGATGACAAGAGCCAACGACGGCATTTCCGGGAAGTTTATTCGCGCGGAGGCGATCATTAGCAATGGCGACGAGCTCGGGGGATATATCAACGCCGGTCACGTCTGCGCCTTTAGCGGCAAGCAATATCGTGTTTTCGCCGGCGCCACAGCCGAAGTCCAGAACGCGCTTTCCGGTAATGTCGCCAACCAAGCGGAATGCGTATTCGAGTGGGTACGCAGTGTCTGCCGGCGGATTGATATAACGTGCAATATTGCTGGCGTTCGCTAGCAGATTTTCGGTTCGATTAGCGGCATCCAAAGCACTACGTCTTACTTCATCTCTCTCCCATTCTTGAATTGTTGGCATTCTTTGTAATCTCAATCGACTGGAATTGATTCTTCGTAGTATCCGGCAATGACGACGTCAATGGGCACGTCATCCCGCGTCAGATTTATAGAATTACGGCGCCAATTCTTTGCCCACAAGGGATAAGGGCTTTGCCCGCACGGAAGAGAAGTGTTTAGCAGCGGCACGAACCAATTTGAATGAAGTTGATCGAGTTATAACGAGAGCGTCAAGAAACGCAGAAAGGGGGCCAACGAGGTGCAGAGTTACTATTTCTACATCGATGGCCCGCTTTGACCGTCGTCGAGTGGTTAGAATTCGCTCCCACCCACGTTAGAGTTCACGGCAGGGGATTGCATTTGGTTCCGGAAAGGACGCAAGCGGTTCGGCTTTGCAGACCGGGGATGTCAGCCCCAACCTGGGTTCCGTCGGAGGATTTGCGAGAACCGCCAGCGTTGTAGATACTGCCTGGTTGTAATGCGCACGCGGCGATTGAATATGTCCCGGCGTTGCAATTGGACCAGTCGCTGAACAAATTGGGATTGCTGGCTACAGTGCCTATGTCCTCCCACCAGAAAGCAGGCGAGCCGCTACCGCTGGGATCTGTCGATGGATATTTGCTCGCATCTGCAGTATTGCCGATCCAGGTGCTCGTGCGGAACACCGGGTTGACCATGAATTTGCTGATGGCACTGTTACCTGAGCTCGCACTAGTGCCGAGGATGCCACCGGTTGCGTAGGTACCCTCCAGCAGCAGACTATTCGTGATCCCGACATTCACTGTTCCGTTCTGCGGCCCATTGAAGTAAAAGAACGACGCAGTCGAGAACTCCGTGATGTGGTCAATAAGCACGTCTTTGGTCGTGACCATCGGACCGAATTTTGTGCCGTAATTGCCACCCAAATTCATGAACTCTCCGCAATTGTTGCCGCACGGACTGGTCGTGACCCAGGGACTGCTCGCGCCTCCGCCTACATCCTGAAGGAGCATGTTCTTGAACAGCAACCGGCGAGTGTAGCCGGTAGGCAGACCGTAAATACTGGTCGGATTGAGGTTGATTCCGTTCGTGGTATGGCGCAGCACTATGTAGTTGAAAGTAATGTCTTGCACGCGGTTCGTTGGATTGCTCCCATTTTGGTTCGCTGGCGTGATCAGGATAGCGGTACCATTCTGCCCATTGACCCAGTTGTATTCCATGATGCTATCCAGCACCAGCGCCCGCGCTCCGGTCTTAAATTCCAGCAGGTTCTTTACGTTTGTGGTCACTCCCTGCGAGGGCAGGCTCTTCCAAGCCAGTCGCTTCGTCAGGTAGTTTCGCCGTATCTCTATGTCCTTCGGATACGAGCCGATCCAACTTGGGTCGCATCCACCCAACAGCACGGTTTCCCCGCTCGCCTCCAGATAGTTGTTAACCAACTTCAAGGGACCATTGCCATTGCAGTTCCCTACTGTTCCATCTTCGCCAACACCTATATTCTCGATGCGGCTATCGACTATGGCCAGATAATCACCGCCGATCTCCGCTCCTCTGGTCATATCCGTCGTATCAGTATCCTGACGGTGGATCCAGCAGCGATCGCAAATAATGTGGTTGGGAATCGATGTCGCATCTGTAGCAGCATCATTGTTTATGTAAAGCGGACCCCACGCCCCGGCCGCTCCATTCGCGATACGCGTCAACTCCAATCCAGTCAGGCGCCAATATGCAGCTCCAAGAGCCGTCTGGATGGCCGGTCCTGGCTTGCTGGCCTGAATAATTCCCAGGTGCGGCTCGTCGCTCGGTTGTACTCGCGTTCCCGCAATGGGAAACGCCGAGCCGAGATAATCGCTGCTGATTAAGTGCGTATATGTGCTGCAGCCATTGATCTTGGGCAGAGTGAAATTGCCGCTGATGGTCGCTCCGGCCTGAACGCACAGCACATCCCCGCAGCTGGCACCCGCGAGCCGGCTCGTCAGAGTAGCTGCATCGGAAATGATCGAACCCGTACAGGCAGCCGGAGCTGTGTAGTGCGTGTCCATCACCGTGCCGGTGTAATCCGAGGCAATGCCCAGCGGTAGCGTCGGCGGGTGCGCCGCATCGAAGAGGGCCTCGGGCAGCCCCGTTCCCGTAACATTCGCCACCGTGTTAAATGCGTCATAGCCTATATATGCGTCCGAAATGAATCCCTGATTGTTCACGGGAGCAAGCGGCGGAGTCATCGGCCACCCCTGGTCATCCGTGGCGAAGTGCGTTGCGTCCGTAATGCTGACTACTTTGCGAGTATCGTTATAGTTGTCGGCAACAGCATCGGCATTACAGCAGGGATCGTCGGGTGTTCCGACGATAGTGACGTAAGAGCCGACCTGCAGGTTCGCTACAGGATTTTGCGTCACCACGTAACGCAAACCCGCACTGCGGCTAATACTCACAATGGGATTGGTCGGTTTAGGCACATACTCCACCTTCACGGTTGCCGTTGCTGGACCCTCGGCATTCGGAATGAGATATACATTGAACTGACAACTCGCTCCACGGGCCAACGTGGCTGTCTCGGTCCGCCGCGGCTGGCAGGTATCGCCCTTTCGGCGCTGAATGGCGGCCGCTCCGGTCTCAACCATACCGCCTAGCTGACCTTGAAAGTTGTCGGAGTACTTCTCCACAACGAAGGTCACGTCCGATCCGGTGTTGTTCGTCACCGTGATTATCTGTGGTGCTTCCGACACCTCTCCTACCACCACCGGGACGGGAAAGTTGGCGTTGGAAACCGTCACGTTCAGTGACGGACCAGCCGATCCAGCGTTCGCAATCGACACGGTGAAGGCCTTACTTGCGGTGAGCGGGGGCTTAGCAGAATCGGTCGTCTGCACCGTAAAAGTGTATGTTCCTGCGGAGTTCGGAGTTCCCGAAATGGTACCGCTAATGTTCATCTGCAATCCCGGGGGGAATTGCCCATTCGCGACGGTGAGCGTGTAAGGGCTTGTACCTCCGGATTCACTGATGCTAGCGATGTACGGCTTACCCACTTGGCCGTCTGCGATCGTAGCCGTAGTGATGACCAGAGGTGCTGTACTTCCGGGAGCCCCAGCTACGGCGGCCGAGCCGCAACCTGCGAGTGCTGCCAACCAGAGGAGTGAAGCGATTAAGAATAAAACCGATACATATCCTGGAATCTCACGCGAAAAAAGGGGAGTTCGCATAGTTGTAGATGTCCGTGGCCGGATTGTCGTTTAGGTGTGCTCATCCCGACAACATCACGAAAGCCGAGCAACTTTAATCACCTGAACAAGTTACGAACGACAATGGACCGCCAGACCGACGTGCTTGGCCTCCATGGTGAAGTCAGCTTGCTTGTCTTCTCAATTTCCGTTTGTTTGTCTTCGTTTAATTAAGGACTACACACTACTAGCGAGCTACTTGCGAGGCGAAGGTGAGCGCGTTTCGAAGCAGTTGATTTCTCGTGAATCTGTGAACTGAGAATACATTGCAGCGTCAAAAAACGACCTTAATACCTCACCTTAATACCTCGCCCTGAATTACCTTAGTTCACGGGTTTCTTTAAGAGCGCACCATGGGTTTTCTAAGCCTTTGGCTCGAGGCAATCGGAATTGGATTTAGACTGCTCCTCCGAGGTCAGTGGAAAAACGGGATCAAAGTGCTGATTGCTCCCATCGGATACTGGCGCTGCTGGCCCTTTGCTCTAACAAAAGAGGAATTCAATCGAATCTCCACTCCTGCGATTCTCGACATCGGCAGCCCCAAGATACTCAGCTTGTTACTGGCGAGGCATACGCCTCGCAAAGTATTCGCTACCGATCTCGACGATCCGGTACTTTTCCACCGTTGGAATGCAACCGCCAAGGCCATTGGCCTAACCAATTACATTCCTCAGTTCCAGGATGCTCGCTGCCTAAAATATCCTGACGCCAGTTTTGATCTGGTGTACTCCATTAGCGTGATCGAGCATATTCCCGACGATGGGGACGGAGAGGCCTTACGGGAGATCGCGCGCGTTCTGAAGCCAGAAGGCGTGGCGGTCATTGAGGTGCCTTACCGCCGCAAGTACGAAACGGTCTACCAGAAGTATTCGAGTCGCGGAGCTCAATTAGGCGACTCGCAGTTCTACGAGCGTCGGTATGATTACACCGAGTTGAAGCGCCGGCTCTTGAGTAGCGTCGATGGGCTGCGCGTAAAAAAACTATCCATCCTCGGCGAACGCCTTCCAATCGATCCATGGATCGCAACCGAGCGCCTGCCAAAGTTCATTCGGTATTTGCTGCTTCCCTTCGAGCCGTTACTCGCCGCGATTAACTATTGGCATCGGCCGGACGATATACAAGGGCGGCCGCTAGCGGCTTTGATTGTGTTCCACAAAACCGCGTGCATGAACGACGCACCAAAATCAATTGTTCGGCCTGGTTAACCATCTGTCAGTAAGGATTAGCGGGAGGACTCGGAGCGATTGGACTCTTTCGTTCGTACCGACCAGCAGTCAGGCCTCTCACGCGCGTATCAGGATGCGCATGCGATGGACGTTTCGGAGCGTAGCGCTGAATCCTGCTTAAAAGGCCATCCCTGTGGCGGCAAGCATTCTTTCCTTCACTTGCAGCATAAGGGCGGTGAAGTCCGGTCTCGTGGAAGCCACTACCTATTCCTCGGTCACAAGATCGAATGCCCGGATGGCATAGACGACGGAATCTTTGTTGAGTGGCACTGGGATGGCAGTTCGCTATTCGTCAAAACTGACCGATATGGAATCTATCCTCTATATTACTTCGGCAACTCCAACGAAATCTGTTTGTCGCCCTCGCTCATCACTCTGCTTAAACAGGATGCTCCAACAGAGATTGACGAAGAAGCGATGGCGGTATTCCTGCGAATTGGGTTCTTTCTAGACACGGACACTCCTTTTTCTGCCATACGGACGCTTCCACCCGGAGGCATTTTGAAATGGAGTCCGGGATCCTTAAACGTTTGGGGGAAGATTCCCTTTGCGAAGCCCCAGACAGCAAGCCGGGACGAGGTGATCGATCGCTTTATAGAACTGTTCCAAATTGCGATCGCGAAAAGAAAACCTCCAACACCTGATGTTGTCGTGCCTTTAAGTGGGGGTCGCGATTCTCGCCATATTGTTTGCGAGTTAGTCGCGCAGGGATACGCGCCCAAGTTCTGCGTCACTATGAGGTATCCGCCTCCATACTCGTCCGAAGATGAAGTTGCGGCAGCCCTCTGCCGCGCCACTGAAGTGCCTCACAGGGTAGTTGGACCGGCCGAGCTCAGCGTCGAGCTCGAGTTAGAGAAGAATCTCGAAACCAACTTCTCGACATTTGAGAATGGCTGGGGTAAGGCACTCTACAACGAAATGCGCGCCGAGGCTAGTGTCGTTTACGACGGAGCTGCCGGCGATGTGTTCTCTGCAGCTCATTTCAATACGCCAGAACGGATCGAAATGTTCGATTCCGGGCGCTTAGGTGACTTTGCGGAGCAGATGTTGCACTTTGAAGCAGGATTGGAACTTCTGGTGAAGCCTCGAAAGTATTGTCGGCTTAATCGAGAGATAGCACGCCAGCGGCTTCTGCGCGAAGTAGAACGACACGCAAGTGCGCCCAACCCCGTCGCTTCATTTTTCTTTTTTAATCGTACGCGGCGGGTGGCAGCAGTTCCCCCTTTCTCGATCATGCATCACGTGCCGTACGCCTATCTTCCATTTACCGATCGCGATATCTTCGATTTTTTGATGGGTTTTCACGGCTCGATGTTTATTGACTACCAGTTACATACCGATGCCCTAAAGAGGGCCTATCCTCAAGTCGCGAATATACCTTTTGTGTTTAAGACGAAACTCAAAGGTGGTCACGCATACTTTCGTCGATTCAGTTATGAAGTTATGCAGGTGGGTCTTTCACAACGAAGTGACTGGGTTCGGCGCACGACACATATGCCGAGACTGCTCAGATGTATGGTGCAGCCGTCCTATGGCATAGCGATAACGCAATGGCTCGGCGTTATACCACTTTACCTTTACCAGCTCGAGGCGATCGTACGAGGGCGCTGTTGTACCCGAAAGCAGGATGGTTTGCATCAGTACTTGTTGGAGTAGCTACTTGATCGTCAGGACTCAGCGACGCGAGAGATGGAGCGAACGGATTCTTCTATTTAGGCAAGTAGCTCTGATGATGAGAGCTGATGCGCCTGATTAACACAACGTTAAGTTAGTTCAAGCGCTCGACCTTAGTACAAATGTGGTGTGGGAGGCGACATGAACCGGCTGCGTGCAGAACACCGCGTCTTAAGCGGTCATCTGAAGCCAGGACGCGTCCCTCCACTCTGGGATGGCCATAGAGCTGAGCAAATTGCCGCGATAATCCAATGACGATCGCGAGGCGAGGGAAACGCATTGCGAGAGACATCACGAGATTCTGGTAGAAGTAACGGGCGAGAGACACGCCAAGTCTTGTTTGTCACCTTTTGTTTTCCTCCCGATGCGGAGGTCGGAGGGAAGCGGGTTGCGAGACTTTCCCGTTATCTGCCGGAATTTGGTATTCACCCTGTCGTGCTCACTGTGGATGAGCGTTTCTATCGTTCTGTGGATCATTCATATCCAGCGCCAGAGGGAATCGATCTGATCCGAACTCCCGTCATGCGGACTCCTCTCGATTGGTACGCAAATTGGGCAAGACGTCGTGCGGCGAAACGAACCACAGCTAAATCCTGCGCAGAGGCCGATCAAACGCTGCTCACTGATTTCCGAAACGGACCCACTCGCACAAACGGCTTAGGGGCACACATACGCGCGCTGTTGCAAATGCCGAATGAGAACTGGGCGTGGTACTGGTATGCAATGAGAGCTGGACAAAAGCTTCTTCGTCAGAGCGCAATTTCGGCAATCATCTCCAGCGCACCGCCCTGGACCTGCCATCTTATCGCGCGCGGTCTTAAGCGGAGGTTTGGCATTCCCTGGATCGCCGACTTTCGCGATCCGTGGACTTTCGAGTCGTGGCGCCCAATGGTCCCGCGCTGGCGAGATCGCTTGGATTCCCAAATGGAATCCACTATCGTGCACGAGGCTGATCGAGTGACCTCGGTTGTCGAAGGCGTTCGCGACGAGTTCAGAGCTAAGTACCCCGATATTGATCCGGAAAACTTTGTAACGATCCCAAACGGTTTCGAGGGACGGTTGGCTACCACGCAGCGCTCAAAGCATTCGCCGCGCCTGATTTTGCATCTTGGCACGATATACGGCGGCAGACGCATCGATACGTTTTGCCAAGCAATCTCGAACTTGATCAAGCGACGCTGCATTTCAGCCGATGCATTGCGAATCGAATTCGTGGGAGCCATGGAGGCAGGCATTCGAGCAGTTGCTGACAAGCATGCTGCCGAACTGCTCGAGCGTCGCGTTCTGCGCCTGCGTTCGCGCGTACCATTCGAGGAGGGGCAGAAGCTCTTGCACGGCGCTGACTTGCTGCTGGTTTTTCAAGGAAGTCACCGATTTTCTGTGACCGCAAAGACTTACGAATACATGGCAACAGGTACTCCCATTCTGGCGATCGCTAAAACCGGCGCAATATCTGCCCTTCTCTCACAAACCTCCGCAGGTTTTTGTGCCGATCCCGACGATGTCACGGCCATCGAGACCGCGTTCATGCGTGCCTGGGAGATGCCCCGGCTCTCGACTCAGGACATCGGGCGCATTGCTGATCAATATCATTTCCGGAATCTCGCGTGCGATTTCGCAAAAATAATCTCTCAAGTTAGCTGCGCCAACCCCGGTTCCTGAGGATTTTGCATCGTGCATACGCTTTCAAGGAGCGACGCAATATGAGTGTGGTTGACGGACTAGCTCGATTCAAGCGTTGGGGACAAGGCAAACTGGTAAAGCGACGTTGGGAGAACCTGCGGCGCATGGGAATGAAAATTGGACGCGATGTTTGGTTGCCTGAAGACACGTGGATCGATGTGCCCCATTGTTATCTCATCAGCATTGGCGATCATTGTGGATTCGGCGCCGGCTGCCTTATTCTCGCTCACGACGCACAGATGGATGAGTTCCTTGATGCCGCGCGTGTTGGGCGCGTCGTGATTCATGAATCCTGCCACATCGGAGCGAGAACAATCATCCTTCCCGGAGTCGAGATCGGACCCCGAACGATTGTGGGAGCTGGTTCAATTGTCTCGAAGTCTCTGCCCGCTGAAACGGTTTGCTCTGGAAGCCCAGCGAAGGTAGTTTGCACGCTGCAGGAATATCTCGATAGACATCGACTGCGCATGGAGAGTGCTAGTAAGTTTTCCTGGACCGATTATATCCACCGAGTTACACCAGAGCGCAGTGCCGAATTACTAAATGCAGTTCGCGATCAAGACGCTTACATTGTGGGCGGGCGCGCCGCAGAACTGAAAGGCGAGGGCAATACGCCTAGAACTTAGAACCGCTTTACCATCCGAAGTCCATCGAGTACTTCGACAGAAGCAGTAGCATTGAGGGTATGCGTCCCCAACAAGCCATCGGTCCAATTTGGGAGGATTGTCTCGACAAGCTTTTCCGAGTACTCGGCTGGACTAAGTACTGTAATTTCGTTGAGAGCAACAGCATATCCATACCGGACTGAACAGTCCTGTGCCGGACGTATCAGCCTGCCATTCCTGCAAAACACTGCACCGGCCGATCGAGATCGTCGGACGTCGGAACAAATGGGGTTCATCGGATGATAGTGCCATTCGCCATCGAATCGATCGGAATAGAACAGCAGCGTCTCGCCGGTTTCGGAAATTGTGGTGAAGAAGTACCAGATATCGTTGAACTTGAAGGGTGTAGTGTCCACGAGAGCTACGTCACGGAGCAATACTCTGTCGAGCGTCCATTCGAACGGGAAATTAGTCGCACGATAAAGTTCCAGCGTTCGGTTTTCCGATGTTTCCGGCAACATATAGATGTTCTGGTCTACAGCGAGAAGGAACGGATAAGACATGTGATATGGCTGTTCGATCACTCGCACCGGTTTCGATAGCTCTGAGCCAGGGCCAATTTCGCGACAGGAAATGCAACCGCGTCCTGTAGCTGCTGGAATCTCTTCATAAAAAAGAAACGTGCGATCACGCCAGTTCAGCACGAAAGGATCAGCTTCTTGCGAATCGGATGTTGGGATCTCCTGCAGACCAAATGGAATGAAGCGATCGGAAGTCTCAGCGAAGCTTTGCACATCGCAACGAACGGCAATGAACCAGTGCATCCGCCGACCCCTTCCCTGGAACCGAACTTTCAGAGTTCGAAGAAACTTTTGCGCAAAATAACGACCGATATGCCCAATGTTCGGATAAACCGGCGGTAGGCTGATGCTCTTCACCCTCTCTGAATGCGAAATCCTCTGACGAAAATGAGCAGGCCCGAACTCAAGTAAATCCAAGAGCCGGCGAACCAACATTGACCTTGCCTCTTTCAGTGGTTGCACCGGGTTTAGCACGATATTCCAAGCGGGCTGTGCACTCGTTGAATACCGCTCCAGAACTACATCCATCCGGGAGTTCTGCTGCGATGTGAGCAGCCACAAGTCAAGGACCACGTCGCCTCGGGCACTCTCAGCAAAAAATGCCGGGCGCCAAGCCTGCTTGCGGGGATCACCCAAGCTAAACCACCAGGCTCCGAACCGCGCCAATCCGCCGTAGTTGGCGTCAGGTATGTTCGCTAACCAAAGCAGCACATCGAGGTCACATTCCGCAATTTCGTTTTGGGCTTCAGGGCTTAATCGACTTTCATCGTTTAAACCCAATTTCTTCGGGACCGGAAAATTGCTGGGAAACTCGACAAGCCGCTCAGGCCCAGCATTCAAATTTGCGACGAGCCTTGCGTATGACGGAGGAGGAGCGCTGGTTTTGGGAATAGTAAATAATGCAGCCACCTTAATGGCGGGTTCAGCGAGGAGCTCCTGAATTAAGTCGATTTTCCAGATCTCAACATTGGCGCTGTCGAAGACAACGCCAATGCGAACGTGCCCAGAAGGAATTGATCTTCCCAATCGAGTGAGCTTGTTCATACCGACGCAAAGAAAACAATATGATTGCGGCCACGCACGCTGGGAACAGTGCTTGTGAGGCTCTCGACTCTAGTGTGAAATCCCGTCACGGATCATGCTTGAAGTTGGCTCCGAAACCAGGAGCAAGTCTGAACCCGCATTTGGATCACTTGCGCTTTTCCAGCACTCCCATACGAAAAAATATTTCCCTGCTGAATCAACTGTGACCGAGGGGTGAAAAGAAAACGCGCACGCAGATAAGCTCGTTGGTTGAGAGAACGTGCGCCCCTCGTCCGAAGAGTGGGAGAAAGATATGTACTGCTCGTAGAGTACTGGTCCCAGTGAGCTAGACCAGACTAACGGAATTGTGCCATCGGCAGCCACCTCCAGCTTCGGGTCCCAGGCTGCAACAGAAGAACTAAAAATTTTCACGGGCGGAGAAAACGTTTTTCCATCATCTTCAGATCGACTGAACATAATTGCATACTGCTTGTGCGCAAGCGCTTCCCACGTTACATAGACTTGTCCTCTTCTGCCCGCCTTTATGTTCGGCAAATGATCCTCCGCGTTGATCACGCGTCCGCTCACCTTTGCACTCGGCAAGTGATCTTCGGCGGCAATGCCTCGCGGCAGCGTGATTGTGGTGAAAGCGCGCCCATTTTCAGATCGCGAGATGGAAATTCCTCGTCCCTCCCAAGCCACGAGTAGCGCACCTCGCTCGTCGACCGCGAGTGCGGGGCTCCGGAAACCTTGCGCTTCCGTGGTTATGGTTATTGGTCGTGAAAAGGTCTTGCCACCATTCTTCGAAGACGCGGTGCGAATCTCGAAATGATTCTTCACCCAAATATCCCAAACAACGTACAGAACCCCAGACCGGTCTATGTCAGCAGAAGGAGAATCACCGACCGCTACACCCACGGGCCCCCAAAACGACAATCCATCTCGCGAGGTAGCCAGCATTATTTCCCGCTGTTCGGCGGCCACCCAGAGTACGAAAACTGTTCCGTCATTGGCGACTGCAAGAAATGGCTGCGTTGGATTGTTGGAAGCGATCAATATGGGCGAAGAAAAATGTGCGCCCTGGTCTGTCGATCGTGAATAAAAAATCTTTGTGCGACCGGAGCCCACATCAATGTCGGACCAAATTAGATGGACAATGCCTGCTGAATCGGCAACTACTTGCGGCGCGTGAACATGTCCAGAAGCAACTCGGGCGGCTGTGGTCGGGCTCATTCCCTGCCGCGCGATCGCACTCACAACAAGAACCAGCGCGATGAGGGAGTTGGCAATAACTTCTGTCAGATAGATACCCATGTCCAGCTCGGGCACTTCGGAATATCTTCTCCGATGTAGAAGATGATACTCGGATTACGGCCTCCGAGAACGCCTTTCAAACAGGTCATGAACGGGTGTTATGCCCATATCGGAAAACAAATTAGAGGGAGTGATAGCGGTAGAGCTGATGAGAGAAGGTGAATCGCCATTCAGGAGTTTTCACAACCTGCGAAGCCTCGAAGGCGCGGAGCTTTCCTTGGAAGCAGCGGCCCCTAGGCACAATTTGTGACAAACATTCCCTGCTCACTCCCTGTTCGTTTTCGTACGTTGTTAAGAACGCGATCGTTAAGTCGGCCGATCTCAACGCTATAGAAACGAAATTCCATAGAATCCCTGGTCGCTTCGCTGCTCATGAGCCAAATTCGCTGATTTTGGGCAGAATTCGAA
>CAYZHX010000013.1:6048-18277 GCA_964476905.1 uncultured Terriglobales bacterium | reverse complement strand
AAGAGCCGGCGGATTCCGATCATGTCGGCTAACGATCCGGAGAGCACGAGACCCAGCAGTTGCGACAGGGAGAACACGGCCATGAAGCTGCTGCTTACGCGACCCAGCATCTCGTGCGGCGTCTCTTGCTGCATGAGTGTTTGCGCCGGCACGACGATGAAGGCAATCGCGAAGCCGATGCCTAGCATGCTAGCGCCGGCCAAGAACGACGTCTTGAATAGCGCCAGCACAAATGTAGCGAACGAGAGACCGAACAATCCTGCGAGCGACACGTGCTTCTTCGAGAACCCTTTGGCAACGGCGTTCACGGTTTGGGTGCCGACGATGAGTCCGACGCCGATCATGGCACTGATCAGGCCGAAGGCGCGCGTACCGGCATGGAGCTGGTCGCGGACGTAAACGGAGATCAAGGGGCTGAAGCAGCTGAGGACGAACATTGCCGTCATCATGGCGACCATTACGAATGAGATTGCCGGATGCGTGAGGATGAAGCGCGATCCAGCGGTGTAGTCGCTTAGAAGAGAACGCACCGACTTCTCCCCTGCCCCACCTTTCTGGCTGACGACGCGCATGATGACAATGGTTGAGAGCATGGCAGCGGAGAAGATGAAGCTAACGGTGTCCAGGTAGAAGCAGGAGTTCTCTCCGAGCCAATACACGAGCAATCCGGCCGCGGCTGGCGCGATAATGCGCATAGTGTAGAAGGCTTGCGACATGAGCGCGTTGGCCGAGAGTAGTCCATGCAGTGGTACTAGCGTGCGCAGGGTCACGGACTGCGCTGGTCCGAAGAAGCTAGAGACGGTGCTCACCAGCAGGAAGATCACGTAGATGTGCTGGAGGCGCGTGACGAATAGCAGTCCCAAAATGAGAACTGCGCGGACAAGGTCGCTAGCGATCATGGTGCGTTTCACGTTCCAGCGATCGACGAAGACGCCGGCAAGCGGTGCAACGACAGTGATCGGGATGATGTAGGCGATCATCACGTTCGTCACTTGCAGCGGCGTACCGTGCCAGCGGAACGTGATCAGGTTGATAACGCCGAAAATTGCGAGGAAGTCACCAAGGATGCTGACCCCTTGCGCAAACCAAAGCCGTTTGAACCCCGAAATCTTCAGGGCCTCACGCATGGAAAGCGGTGCAGGCGGAGTTACAGTGTTAGCGGACACGATACCTCCCAGTCGCCTCATGGGGCGCTGTTGTGCTTTAGTCAGTTGGTCTTGTCTTGTTTGGAGCGGTTGGCGGTTGGGACATGATAGCCCAGAAATGCCACGATCGGTCAGCATCCGCCTGTAAAATTGCGCTTATATGCAGAGTCTCCCATTGGCAATAACCGCGTTTCTTGCGGGAATTGTGTCGTTTCTTTCGCCGTGCGTCCTCCCACTTGTCCCAGGATATATTTCGCTCATCTCGGGCGCCTCTGTAGACGAGCTGCGCGATGAGCAGGCCTCGAATCACATGCGCGCGGTCATGGTGAACTCCGTCACCTTTATTCTTGGGTTCACGGTCGTGTTCGTCGCATTGGGGGCAACTGCCACGTCTGTCGGCAGGCTGTTGCGTGAATATAAAGGTGTGCTGGGGCAGATCGCCGGGGCAATCATCATCATCTTTGGCCTGCATTTGACCGGGATTCTGAAGATCAGCGCGCTCTACGCCGACAAGCGTATGCACACGGTGGGCACGGGAAAGAGCGCATGGGGGTCGTTTTTGGTGGGATTTGCGTTTGCCTTTGGTTGGACGCCCTGTATTGGGCCGATTCTGGCCGCCATCCTGGCGATAGCCGCATCCCAACACACGGTGTCGAAAGGCATTGTGCTGCTGGCCGTCTACTCGCTCGGGTTAGCTGTGCCGTTCCTGTTGACCTCGTTGGGAATTGACCGATTTCTCGCTTTCTACGGAAGGTTCAGAAGGCATCTGCACGCAGTTGAAGTCGCCAGTGGAGTGCTTCTGATAATAATTGGCGCGCTCTTTGTGACACGCCATTTCACAGTACTTTCGGGCTATCTCGGGTTCCTCAACCGCTTTGCACTGTGAAGCAGAAGTGAGATGATTTTGTCAGGAGACCTTTTGTGAGACGTAACGCTGCCGCCATTGTGATCATTGCCCTCGTAGTCGTCGTCATGATTTATGCGGGAGTTAAGAACTCCCGGCCAAAGGTTGCGGCAATGATCGGCAATCCGCAGCCGCTGGTTTATGGCGAGAGCAAAGGCAAAGAGGCTCCTGATTTTGTTTTAAAGGATCTGGAGGGTAAGCAGGTAAAGCTCTCCGATTTTCGGGGTAAGGCGGTTCTGTTGAATTTTTGGGCGACCTGGTGTGGCCCCTGCCAAGTGGAAATGCCGTGGTTTGTCGATTTCCAGAAGCAGTATGGGCCGCAAGGTCTGGAGATCATCGGAGTGGCACTCGATGATTCTGGCAAAGATGAAATCGAGAAGTTTGCGAAGAAAATGGGCGTGAACTATACCGTGCTACAAGGACAGGATGACGTTGGCGACGCGTACGGTGCCGTCGGACTGCCTACTACCTTTTACATCGACCGCAAGGGTAAGATCGTTGATTCAGCATCTGGCCTGGTGAGCCGCAGCGAGATCGAGGACAACATTAAGAAGTCACTGACGGACGGGAAAGCCGAGGCATCCACGACGACCACCCCGGCGAAGTCGGCCTCTTAGCATTCGGCAGGTACCCCACTTGGAATCACGCAAACACTTCGCATTAGCACCGCTGCTCGTGTTAACCCTCGCAGTTTGCGCTTTTGCCACCGACGAGCCGCGTCCGACGCATGTGTACGTTGATTTCGAAGGCGCTTCTTCGGCCACAGTTACACCCGGGAAGCCTGCGGAAGTAGACCTCAACTTCCGCGTGAAAGACGGCTTCCACGTCAATTCCAATAAACCCAATTCGGAACTGCTGATCCCGACCACGCTGAAGCTATCGCCTCCGAGCGACCTCTCTGCTGGAACCATTACATTCCCACCTGGCAAGGACATCTCTTTCCCGTTCGATCCTAGCGAGAAGCTCAACGTTTATTCCGACGAATTCAAGGTGAAGGCCAAACTCCTGGCGGCAAAAACGGCTCTGACCGGCAACTTCACCATCCACGGCGAGCTCCGCTATCAGGCCTGCAGCGACAACGCTTGCTATCCCCCCAAGACCATTCCGTTCCAGTTCGATGTGCACGTTGCGGGCGTCTCCACGAAGCGTCCCGGCACACCGCAGACTCAGCACATCCGCTAAACGAAACGCTCAGCTCCCAAATTCCAGGGTCGGGCGTACTCAGAGAATCGCGCTTTCGCAAGACTTGCGCGAATGAAATAATTGCGCCATGAACAGCAAGCAGGTATCCGCAAGCTCAGCCGGAGAGGTTTCGCTAGGATCCGAACTGCGCGTTTATCGCCTTGGGTACGGGGCCATGCGCCTTACTGGCGACGGCATCTGGGGACCTCCCCGCGACCGCAATAGAGCTCTTTCGGTTCTGCGGCGAGCGGTGGAGCTGGATGTGAACTTCATCGATACCGCCGACTCGTACGGTCCCAACGTCAGCGAAGAACTCATCGCGGAAGCTTTGTTCCCATATCCCAAAGGTTTGGTCATCGCGACGAAGGGTGGATGGATGCGTGTGGGTCCGAACCAATGGACGCACAACGCCACTCCCGCGCACCTGCGCAAGGCCGTAGAAGGCAGCCTGAAGCGCTTGCGCCTTGATCGTATCGACGTATATCAACTGCACATACCCGATCCAATCGTTCCCCTCGAAGCATCCATCGGAACGCTCGCCGAACTGCGGGAGCAAGGAAAAATTCGCGAAGTGGCGTTGTCGAACGTTACGCAGGAGCATATCGAGCGCGCGCGCAAGATCGTGCCCATCGTCTCTGTCCAGAACCGTTACAGTTTCGCCGATCGCGAATGGAACTATGTCGTTGATTATTGTGAGAAGAATGGAATCGCATTCATTCCGTGGTTTCCTTTAGGGGCCGGCAAAGTCGTCGGCGATCTGCTCAACAAAATCGCGAAGAAGCATCAGGCAACGCCGATGCAGATCGCGCTGGCATGGCTCCTGCGCCGGAGCCCGGTTATGCTTCCCATTCCGGGAACCAGCTCGACCGAGCACTTGGAAGAGAACGTGGCAGCAGCATCAGTGCAGCTGACTGAAGAAGAGTTCGACAGCCTCGCTGAGGTACCCGAGTTGGTCGCAACAAGATAAGCCCGCTCGGAAACATGGAGGAGTGGCGCACGAGCCTCATTCGAATTGCAGCATCACAATTTCCGGATTCGAGCCCAGGCGCAAGGGCGGGCCCCAAGTCCCAGCGCCGCTCGAAGTAAACACCTGCATTTTCCCGATCCGGGACAATCCGTATACAAATTCACGGTATACGCGTCTCGCCATCCAGCTCCAAGGAACGAACTGGCCGAGATGCGTGTGGCCGGAGAGCTGCAGCGACACTCCGGCGGCTTCGGCCACCTCAGGGTGATCGGGCGCGTGAGTCAGCAGGATGCTCGCTCGACCGCGATCGAGATCAATCGCGTGCAGCACTGAGGCAAAGCGGGTGTGGTGTACGGCGTTCCGATATGGAACACCGATAATCTGCAGGCCATCGACTTCCACCTTCTCATTGCTGAGTACGCGGACACCGGCCGCAGCCACGGCGTTCAGGTATTTGCTGTCGTCGCCGAACTGCTCATGATTTCCCGCTACGAAATAGACGCCGTGCGGAGCCGCAAGTTTCTTCAACGGCTCTGCCGCTCGATGCGCGTCGATTGCGGTGCCGTCGTACAAATCACCGGCAATAAATACCGCGTCTGGCTCTTCCTTCAGAATCTTGGCGACCATGCGCCGGAGAAAGCTGCCGTTGCGGACGTGTCCGAGATGCACGTCGCTGATCAGCGCAGCCTTCCTTCCGCGCCAGGCGTCTGGAAGATTCGCAAGACGAATGGTCGTGCGCGTGATCCGCGTACAGCTTGCATTCAACAAGCCGCAAGTGCCAACCGCTAGTGCAACCCCAAACAAAGCTTCTACCAGATGATGAAAATTGATGCTCAGTCCTGCTACTAGCGCCGTACCCAAAATGAACCAGCACAAAAGCGTCGCCAGAAAAACAAAGCTGAGCAAGCCCAGCCAAATGGCAGATGCTTTGTAGAGAACACGCACAACGGTATTCGTGTAGCGGAACGCCAGCAGCGAGCTGCCAATGAAGCTGATTGACAAAAAACCAAGAACAAGCTTCAGGGCGGTGCTTCCGCCACCACCCACGGCGAAGGTCAAGGTCTTATATATAAGGAAGTGCGCCAGGAACAAGACGAATTGAATGACTGCGATGAAGCCGACAAACTGTTTTCGCGAAGACATAGTTACTTGTAACCAAGATGATTTCAGAGTAGCCGAAGATGCGGAAAACAGCCTCCGGTACTCCTGAACTGCTAAGCTGCTGAGCTAAGTTCAACATCGACCGTAGCACACTCCGTGGGTTTGCGCGGAGACTGCGGATTGACCATATGCTAACGGCAACTCCATCTAGCATTGCGGCCCGGCTCGAAGGACTGCGAGTCGGCGGATTCCATTATCGATTTATCTCTCTCGTCTCCCTCGGCGAGTGGTTCGACATGTACGACCTGTTCATGGTCGCATATGTTGGGGTTGCGCTACAGAATTCGGGATTCCTTTCGCTGCAACAATTCAGCCAACTCATCGCAGCGGGGTTCCTGGGAATGTTTGTTGGAACGGTGCTGTTTGGCATGACCAGCGACCAGGTCGGCCGGCGAACTTCATTCGTCGCCATGCTGCTGATTTACTCCGCATTCACACTGATCGGTTCGTTCGCACAATCGGCTGTGTGGCTGATTGCGTGCCGATTTTTCGCCGGCATCGGCATTGGCGCCGAGATCGTCGTTATCGACGCTTACGTGAGCGAAATGGTTCCGAGCTATGCGCGTGGGCGGTTCATCGCCATCACGCAGGTGGTCGGATTCACATCGGTGCCTGTTGTGGCAGTCCTCTCGCGTGTGCTTGTTCCGACTCATTTCCTGATTAGCGGATGGCGATGGGTGATGGTGTTCGGCGCAGCCGGAGCGCTCGTCGCGTGGTATTTGCGATTGGGACTGCCCGAGTCACCGCGCTGGCTGGAGAGCGTAAATCGAACGCAAGAGGCCGAGGCCATACTCGACATGATCGAGAGCCAGTTACGCTCGTCGAGAGGCGGAAGCCCAAAACGGTATCGAGAAGGTACATTGCAACGCGTCAATGCAACGGGAAATTCAATTTCACGTGGCTGGAGTTTTGCGCGTTTTCGCGAGTTGTGGAGTCCACAATATCGCAGCCGAACGGTGATGCTGATTGTCTTTCAAACATTGCAGACGCTCGGTTTCTATGGCTTCGCGAACTGGGCTCCGACGTTCCTGTTGAAACGCGGCATAGGACTGCTGCACTCGCTCAACTATTCCCTGCTGATTGCCCTGATCGCGCCCGCTGGCCCACTCATCGCGTCGTTCACTGCGGATCGACTCGAGCGCAAATGGACGATCTTTGCTCTTGCACTATCGATTGCAGCCTTCGGTTTGGGATTCTCAATTTGGAGATCGCCAGCGCTTATCGTAATTAGCGGCGCTTTGGTAACGCTCTGCAGCAACTGGTTCTCGGCTGTGCTGCATTCCTATCAAAGCGAGCTCTTCCCCACCAGGATCAGGGCCACTGGCATAGGATTCACCTACAGTTGGAGCCGCCTCAGCGCAGCCCTTAGTTCGTTCCTCATCGCAGCCGTACTGTTCCATGGAGTGACCCCGGTGTTCGCAATGTTAGCCGTAGCGATGATTGGAGTGGCGACTGCCATTGCCTTCGGTCCGAAGACAAACCGCAAAGGCTTGGAGGAACTGTCGATCTAGACCACCGTCAAAAAGTGCACTGTGCGTTTTTGAACAGACGCCTTCGGCAGTGAACAAAGAGAAGGCTTGACGCGACGTTAAAAACCAGACTAGGTTCATGAAATCAATCACTTGCAATTGTTCTAATCGGGATGTAAACCTGCACTCGCATACATACCGTTCTTTCTAGAATTGCCGAAGCGACCCTTGTCGAAACCCATCGGAACAAACGTCGAATCAGTGACCAAGTCGACCTCGGAGATAGAGCTATGACACTCAACCCAGGCATGATGTTCCAGGACTTGAAGTTTGCCGCACGTTCACTGATGCGAGCTAAAGGGCTTTCGGTGACGGTAATTCTCACGTTGGCACTCGGCATTGGGGCCAATGCTGCGATCTTTACCCTGGTTCGAGGAGTTCTCCTTAAGCCGCTCGTCAATCGCGGCGAAGATCGGCTGATCTACATTCGCCAGAGCGCTCGTGGGATGGACACTGAAAACGCGAATTTCTCTGTGCCGGAGATCCAAGACCTGAAGGGGCGGGTCAAGACGGTCAGCGAGTTTGGCGACTTCTCTACCATGGGCTTCACCATGATTGGCCTGGGTGAGCCTCGCGTGGTACGCGGCGGAGTAGTCAGCGGCTCATACTTCGACGTTGTCGGCCTGAAGCCTGTGCTCGGCCGTCTGCTCGACGAGCACGATGATGGTCCGAATGCAGCCGGCGCCGTCGTTCTTACTTATCGGTTCTGGACGACCGCCCTGAAAAGCGACCCAACGGTCATTGGAAAAACCATCAGGCTTGACTCGATCGGCACCCGCTCCGCAACGATCGTGGGAGTGCTGGAACCTTCCGTTCCGTATCCGACGCAGACCGAGATCATTGGCAACATCGTGACGAGCCCGCATCACCTCTCGGCGACGATGGTTACCGGACGCGTGCATCGCATGACCGAACTCTTTGGACGCCTCGCTCCCGGGGCCACCCTCGATCAAGCCCGCGCCGAGCTGACGAGCGTACACGATGCTGTGATGAAGGAGCACCCAAAAGATTATCCCCAAAAGGCAAACTTCGGCATTGAGGCGAGGATGCTGCGTGATCAGATCACCTCGCGTGCGCGAACGGTGCTGCTCGTGTTGCTCATCGCTTCGGCCCTCGTGTTCGTCATCGCATGCTCAAATGTTGCAAACTTGATTTTGGCTCGAACGGTTCGCCGCGAAGGAGAACTCGCAATTCGCGCGGCTCTCGGCGCAAGTAATCGAGCGTTGCGCTGGACGCTGCTTTGCGAGAGCCTCATCCTTTGCGTAGCTGGCGCGACACTCGGAATCATCAGTGCGCGACCAATGGTTTCGGTGCTCGCTCGCTATGCTTCGAAGTTTTCGGTGCGTGCGCTCGATTTAACGGTCGATTCAAGCATGCTCTGGGTAAGTGCTGGGCTCGCATTGACGGCCGCTGTGATCCTGGCATTTGTGCCGCGTCTGCCATTAGCGAACACTTCTCAGGGAATTGGCCTTGCCAGCGGCAGTGTGCGCATTACTGGCAACACGACAAAGCGGCTGCGCGCCTTCGCCATCACGCAAATTGCTGCGTCGTTCATTCTTCTAGCTGGCGCCAGCATGCTCCTGAAGACACTGCTCTCTTTGCAGAAAGCGCAATCTGGCTTCGACACTCACAACGTGCTCGCCATCAATGTTCCCGCAGTGTCTTATGGGAAGACTCCGGAACAGGTCGTCGATTTTTATCAGGAGACGATGCGACGCATCCGTGAGCTTCCTGGCGTAGACAACGCCGCGTTCGGTCTGATCGTGCCATGGCGGGACGCAGGTAACTTTGGTCCTGGATTTCAGTTCGAGGCTGAAGGCCATGTGCAGTCGCCGGGGGAGGAGCCGCGCGCTAACCTACGAACCATCTCGCCTGGATTCTTCTCTACTTTGCGAGTTCCCATCCTGGCTGGACGCGACTTCAACGACCTCGATCGCAAGGAAACAGACAGCGTCGTGATCATCAGCCAGACGCTTGCGCAGCGCATATTCCCGAATCAGGACCCGATCAATCGCCACATCATGTGGACCGATCCCGTAATGAAGTTCATCGGAATCACACCAACGCCAAGGCGGATCATCGGCGTGGCTGCTGATATTGATGACGAACACATCGTGCCAGAGCCGACACTCACGGTCTATTCGCCATTCCAACAGGGGCTAATCTTGGGCGGCCGTGTCTTCATTCACACGCACACCGATCCGTACGCACTGGTAACTCCGGTCACGCGCATCATTCGCAATCTTTCTGCAGATGAGCCCGTTGAACACGCTGCTACGCTCGACGATGTCCGCGCGGAGGTGCTCACGCCAGACCGGTTGAACACTTTTGTCTTCGGCGGATTTGCTGCGGTTGCTCTGACAATTGCGATTGTCGGCGTCGCTGGTGTGTTGGCGTTTTCTGTCAGTGGACGGATTCGGGAATTTGGCATCCGGCTGGCGCTGGGATCTCAGCCTCGCGATCTACTGCTGGGAGTGATCACTGAAGGAGCCATCATTGCAGGGATCGGAGTAATGGCCGGCGCAATCCTCGGCGGTGCGCTAACCCGCGTGGCAGGAACCTATCTTTTCGATCTTCAGAAGCCGAGCGCTCTACCTCTAATCGCGTCGGCACTTGTACTCCTTGCCGCGGCAGTGGTCGCATCACTGTTGCCGGCTGCACGCGCGGCGAGAGTAGATGTCATGCAGGCGCTGCGAACAGAATGAGTGGGTCGAGCGAATCGATGTTATTGAGGTAGCTGCGAATCGGGGCAGCTTTTGACGAACACCGCGTACAATCTCTAACTTCTCGACGCTCGGCCCTTCGACAAAACGGCTGAGGCGTATTCAGGGCGCAGAGTGCGGCTACTGAATTTGGGCGCGATACCCGCTTTCGCGTCGCTCGACGAATTCTTTCTGCAAGACTCGTTCAACCAGGCGCTCAACTTGCGGCATGAAAGGCTCTGGATTGATAACACCAAGTTTCCCGGTGTGCCCCATTTGCAGAGCGATTTCGTTCCAGCGCAGCAAGGGAGAGGTGAGGGGAATGTGAACCGACTCGCGCGAAGGTTCTGGCTTCACGAGATATACCATCCAGATCAATAGCGAGACGTAGTAGCCGATGGGCAGTAATTCTGAGCCGAGCGGAATCTTGGTCACGCGGTTCATCAGAGCACTGAACACGAGCAGCTGACACAACGCGTCGAATCCGAATCCCAGCGCGAAACCGAATACCCGGTTCTTCATCGAAAGGCCCAGTTGCTGAGATCCCACGAACAGGAAGATTAATAAAGCACACTGCATCAGGCTGACAGTGCGCTCGAAATCATGAACGCTTAACGTCAACCAGTGGTTCGGCGTTCCCCCGGCAGATGCCACATTGCTGATGAACACAACAAAGGCAACACACAAGATAAATCCGGCAGCCCACTTGAATACGATCTTGGCCAAATCCTGCAGACCCGCGAAAGGCTTAAACGCTGCACAGAAAAGTTCATACAACACCGCGATTGCAGCAATGTTTGCCAGAGCTGTGCCTACCCAGTACACCGAATAATAGCTCCAGGAATACAAACCGAATTCGCGGTAGCAAGCAAAGCGAATTACATTCAGGAGGGTGAGAAACAAAAGATAGGACGCAAGAAATGCGAACTGTTTCAGCAGCTTACGACGATATAACAAGTAGACACACAACAACTGCAGAATCGGAGCCGAAAACCAGATTAGAACCGCTTGAAGTTTAAGGCCGGGCATAGTCGAGTCAGTTTCCGAGGAGGATATTCCTTCGCCCGGCCTTCTTCAAGCAGAAAAGCAAAACCCAATTTAAAGTGGTATCACGCTGCTAGTTGATAGCGCATCCGCCCGGAGGACACGCCGGCACTGGGTCTGCTCCAGCCGACGCTGGGCGATTCTGAGAAACACTCGCGGCAGCAAGTGCTGCTCCGAGAACGATAGTTCCAACGAGTAGTCGAAACGACTTCTTCATGATCTAGCTCCCCAATCAATTTAAAGTGGTAACCTTCCACGGCATCCTGCTGGTTACCTATGCCGCGACATTATCAATCCAGACCCAAATTCCAAACAGTTTTTTTGCAGAGAATCTGACTTAAAAAGGCGGAAGGGCATGACCTCCCGTGGAGGAAGTAGGGACACTTTTTGGCGACTTTTCCAGTTCGGGAAGGGGAAGGTGAAGCAGAACTGTTACGGCGAGGGTCGTTTTTGAAAACGCGGCTAACTAACTGATTATATTGCACTTATTGGCCGACGCAAAACGTGTCGAGACATCTGAGCGACCAGTCGCAGAGCTGCCAAAGAAGCCGGGGGCGGAACCCGCCCCTGCACCGGTTCCTTGATGCCAGCGCAGGATCTCAAGAAACCTGGGATAAATAAGGAAAGATCCGATCTTCGCTTAGCGCTGCACTCGTCTCAGTACCACCGCAATGACCGACGGTGGACGCACTGGTCCTCGAGAAGGATCTGACCCATCCGGCGCAGGACCGATGTCGGGCGCGTCGGGCGACTTCTCCACTGCGGGTGCGGCGAACCCGGGAGGAATCGAACGCTGCAGTTCGATGCGGTCACCTTTCATGCTTCCACTGAAGCTGTTATTTCCCGCTTTGAAACTAAGGCTACCGCCATTGATAGTGCCATTCGTGATTGGAGTGGGGACGTCACTTCCCCCGAAAAAGTTTGTGCCAACGCCTTCGACTGTTCCGCTCAAATTGTTCCCTTCCTGCTTCAACGAGAAGAGCGAGTCCCCAACGGAAGGCGCCGACGATTCTGAAGCTGGTTCCGGCCTCCACAAGCCAGTGATACCCTCCCCTTTTGGAACTTCGCGCTCCCACGTAGCCACCTGCGACCGCAATGTTACGGCTTTGACGCCAATCGTGACCGTTGCGGGAGTGAGCCCGGGCGAGGTCGCCTCCACGCTAATATTGCCGCCTTTCTTCGTGGACTGCACCACCGCCATGCAGTATCCCGAGAACGCTTTTCGAGCACTTCCCTTATCGGAACTCTGATCGGTGGGATCGCCATTGCCCACGCCGATCAGCTTGCCCTCACCCGACACCTTGAACGTGACTTCGTTGTTCGTGATTGGCACAAGGCGGTCTTGCGCATCGCGCACTTCGACGGCGAACATCGCTACGTCCTCGCCATCACCGGAGAGTTCCTGCCGATCCGACGACATCACCAGCTTGGCCGCAGGCCCAGTGGTCTCGCGCTTGGTCGTCATCGCAACTTTGTCACCCTTGTACCCGCGCGCTTCGAGGGTTCCGGGCGCATATGGCACAACCCAGGTGACATGCGAATCTTTCTTCATTTCCTTTGTGCCGAGACTCTGGCCGTTGTGCAGCAATTCCACT
>CAYZHX010000013.1:1290-5948 GCA_964476905.1 uncultured Terriglobales bacterium | reverse complement strand
AGCTGATAAGCGAGGGCCTTCATCGCCGTGAGGATTCTCAGTCCTTTATCGGTATTCGCCTGCCCCTCTTCGTTCCCCATCGACCACATAAATACAGAGGGCCGATTGCGATCCCGGCGTACAAGGTTCCCGAATTGGCCTAAACCTTCAGGATTCGAAGACATCATGCGTGTTTCGTCGAAGACCAGCATGCCCAGTTCATCGCAGGCATCGAGCAGCTCCGGAGTTGGCGGATTGTGCGATGTTCGTAGCGAATTGCAGCCCATCTCCTGCAGCTTGCGCACGCGGTAATACTGCACCGCGTCGGGTAAAGCAGCGCCGACCCCGGCATGGTCCTGATGATTGCACGTGCCCTTCAGCTTTACGGTTTTCCCGTTCAGAAGAAATCCTTTGGCAGCATCGAAGGCGACAGCGCGAATCCCGAAACGAGTCTCATACCGATCGACAACGCCGCTCTCGGCCTGAACTTCCGTCACAAGCTTGTACAGGTTTCGCTTTTCCAGCGACCAAAGCAGGGGCCTTTTGACGTTGATCTTCTGCTCGAAGGATTGCATCTCCCGATTGTGAATTGATTGCGCGGAACTTGTCGCGCGTCCAATCGTCTCTCCGGACGGGCCGAGCACTGTGGAGACGACACGCACGTTCTTAGCTGCGTCAGTGTCGTTGTTCACTTCGGTGAGAATCGAAAGATTCGCCTCGTCGGGTTTCACGTCCGCTTTAACAAACGTTCCCCACTGCGGTACGTGAATAGGATTGGTCTTCACCAGCCACACGTGACGGTAGATTCCTGCGCCTTCATAGAACCATCCATCGCTGGATGTGGCATCGACGCGCACCAGCAGCACGTTACGCCCGCCTGGCGTAGCGAAATCTGTGAGATCGAAGCTGAACGGATCGTATCCTCCGCTGTGCCGGCCAACGTAGAAGTTGTTGAAGACCACCATCGTTTCGCGATACGCGCCGTCGAATTCAATGGTGATGCGTTTGCCTTTATCCTCAGGGCTAAGTTCGAAAACTCTTCGGTACCACCCAACGCTCGTTGCCGGATACTTTTTTCCGAGCGGATAGAACCCCTTCGATCGCAATGCGGGGTCATTTTGGAACGGCAGTTCAATTGCCCAGTCATGAGGCAGATCGAGCTCGCGCCAGTCGCTATCGTCAAAGGCAAGTGTGCCGGCGGGAACGAAGTTTCCCGTCTTTTGAAAATTCCCAGTGAATCCAAAATCCTTATCGGGATCGCTGGCGTGACCAAAATGGAACCGCCAGCCAAAATCCAGAAGCAGCCGTTCCCTTCCCGCGCTCTTCATGGCCTCGTCGTTGGTTCCGAGGACCGGAGGCTCAGGGAATCGCTCCGCAGTGTCTGATCCCATGTCCATGGCAGCGGCAAGGGGCGTCATGCTATGGACTGTTGCCGCTGCGGAAGCAAGCGCGGTGGTCTTCAGAACGTCACGGCGAGAGAACTTTTTCATCGATCCTCGAAAGTATCAAAGTGTGAATTGGCGGCGGTCACAACGATCCGCCGTGCACTGCACGGCGAGCAGGCTACGGGCCTTGCGATCAATTGTCAACAACCCTGTTGCCGAAAGTCGATTTCCTATGCTCTGTTTTTTGTGTTCAGCTTAGAAGCTAGGAGCGTAGCAGCTCATTGACTCTCTACAGCAAATACATCCTGCCGCGCCTCATCGACCTCGCCATGAGGAACAAGGACGCGTCCCGCTTGCGCGCAGAGTGTGTGCCGCACGCTCGCGGCGATGTGCTGGAAATCGGGATCGGCTCGGGCTTGAATTTGCCTTTTTACTCTTCGCAAGTTCGTCGCGTGTATGGAATCGATCCATCGATAGAGCTGCAGCGAATGGCAGCAAAGAAGGCAGCAGACGTTCCCTTCGAGATCACATTTTTCTCGCAGTCTGCCGAAGAATCGTTCCCGCTCGCGGATTCAAGTGTCGACACAATCGTGACAACATGGTCGCTCTGTTCAATTCCGAATCCTGCGATCGCTCTTGAGCAGATGAAGCGAGTTCTGAAATCAGAGGGACAAATGATCTTCGTTGAGCACGGACTGTCCTCCGACGCGAGCGTCGTCGCATGGCAGGACCGCATGACACCGATCTGGAAGCACGTTACAGGCGGGTGCCACCTGAACCGAAAAATTGACGATCTGATCCGAGCGGCAGGTTTTCACATCAGGGAGCAACGCAACTTCTACCTTCCTGGACCTCGTCTGATGACATACATCTACCAAGGGCTTGCAGCACTTTGATGTGAGTAACTGGCCACCGAACTCTTCGCTTGTCAGCAAAGGTGCGTGTACTTGGAGATTAGACCTCGTTCGAACACCGAAGATGCGAATGCGTAGCGAGCTGAGCAAGTGCGCAACTCTCATCTGACGGCACCAAGTGCAACCTCAGTTCAGCTCGTCCCATCCGAGTGCGTAAACAGCACATCAGCAAGTGGGTGTATCCGTATGCGAAAGGTTTCCGTTCTGCTCACCTCGCTCTGTCTTCTTATCTACGTCGGTCTCCTGGCTTCATGCGGAAGTACGAGCGGCAATAACAACACGAACAACGGGAACACTCCGTCCGCCGGCGGTCCGGGAACGGGCAGCGGCTCTGGTTCCGGATCGGGAGCTGGATCAGGCGGATCTGGCTCAGCCGGATCTGGTTCGGGTAGCGGAGGTTCCAGCGGTTCTGGATCTGGAGGCAGCGGGAGCAGCAGCTTTGTGTCATACGCATACGCCGGGACGAGCAGCGCAATCACCGGATATGGAGTGAAGTCCGATGGGTCGCTGACTCCGCTCTCGGGCTCACCTTACGCGGCAAGCTTGAACTCAAACATTGTCACGAACGGTGCCAATGTCTACACGATCGCTCAGGGTGGTACGAACCTGCAAATTTACTCCATCGACAAATCCAGCGGGGCGCTTAACTTGGCGAATACCACGAGTGCGATTGCGGGTGATCCCGAACAAATCGACATAGGATGGAAACTCGCGCTCGATCACACTGGATCTTCTCTATATGTAGCCGTCGGCACCAACATCGATGGTGGCGTAAACGTCTTCGCGGTGGGCAGTACTTCAAGCGCCCAGCAGGTGCAATTCCTTGCAGGACCATCGATTCCATTAGCTCCAGAGGTGTTCTCGCCTGATAATCGGTACGGATATGCATCAAATTGCGGTGCCAGAGTTTTCGGAATCTTCACATACAACCGGGCGTCCGACGGTACTCTTACGATCACGACCCACGAGACAGCGCCAGGGCCACCCAAGGGAAATCCGGG
Organism: uncultured Terriglobales bacterium; assembly: GCA_964476905.1. GTDB lineage: Bacteria > Acidobacteriota > Terriglobia > Terriglobales > Acidobacteriaceae > Gp1-AA112. The sequence continues at coordinate 2,669 of CAYZHX010000013.1, read as the reverse complement.
CGAGGCATTTTGTCCGGAGAGGCTTGCTTTATCAGCAAAGGGTTATCTCGCAGTTGTGTGGTTTCCATTTGCTTACGCGAGCACCGGACAAGTCGGAAATGAAACTTACGTAGTGACCTACACGATAAATGCTGATGGAACGTTGACCCCTGTTTCGAATTCTCAGGTAAAGACTGCTTCCAGCTCGGCGAACACAGTGGCTGTAAACTTCGACCCAACCGGCGGCTTCCTTGCTGTTGCAGGCGATGGTGGCATACAAACATTTGCGATGAATGCGAATGGAACCCTCGCCCCAGCGGGATCCCCGCAAAGCCCTGGCGGGAATTTCCTAAACGTGGCTTGGGACAATTCGAATCATGTGTTCGCGGCAAACACGAGTCAGCTATACGTTTTCAACTCCGGCACTGGCGTGCTAACACCTGCTTCAGGTTCTCCCTACGCAGGTGGTCCACAACTGGCGGTGCTACCGAAGTAACGACGATAGTCGCGGAATCAACTCACGGCAGACTGTCATAGCAGCGAGACGTATCGACGTTTGCTGCCGGCGGGTTTGGCGGCGTAGCCCAAGGGGGATTAGCGAAGTCGAAGAATTCGCTCATATCCATCTGTGCGGCGTCGCGCTTGGTGAGCGGCTGCAGGTTCCATCGCGTTTCAACTAGTTTCAGCACGGCAGTGTAATCAGCGGCCGTATGCGACACATATCCTTTGCGGGTAAACGGCGAGACCACGATTAGCGGCAATCGAAATCCCGTGCGTGTAAAGTCTCCTGGGGGATCCGTTGCCGTGAGGTCTCGTGGCGGAATCCCGTCCGGCTGCACGGCGTTCATAGGCACAACATGATCGTACGCTGCGCCGCCTTCATCGAAGCTGAGTATGAAGACTGAATCTTTCCATGATGGACTTGCCATGAGCGCATTGATCAACGACGCCGCATATTGCTGCCCTGCCTGAATGTTCTCTCCGCTTCCGGGATGCTCATCGCGTCCGGTGAAATATCCAGTTTCGATGAACGCGAAGGCAGGCAGAGTTCCGTTTTGTACATCGGTCAGATACTGTGACACCGGAACAATGTTCTCAGCGTGGCTCTTTGCGAATGACGGCCAGTAGTTATCGAGCGAATCCGCCGGAGTGCCGCCCGAGATCTTATCGGTATAGTAGATCTTCCACGAAATCCCAGCTTGGGACAGCCGATGAAAGATAGTCGGTGTCGTGAGTTCCTGAGTAGGCTCATGGGCGTGGCCCTGCGTGGTTGCAGCAAATCCAGCAATCCGATTGGGCGCGCTGTTGGTCGGCATGGGAGCGAACCATCGATCAGATGTCGCGAACGCCGTCGCCATGAAGTAGTAGTACGGCAGATCGCTGGCATCGTAGTAGCCCAT
>CAYZHX010000013.1:0-1190 GCA_964476905.1 uncultured Terriglobales bacterium | reverse complement strand
GAGCGGTTCTCCTGCAGCATAAAGATGACGTGATTCACCGCTCCAATACGGGCAGATGCGCCGGTAAGACCGCGGCAACCATTAAGAAGCGGCAATGCGCAGGCAATGAGAACAACAATGAAATTCCTGGGTTTCATTGGACGTGAAAAACTCTCTGCTAAAGCTCCTCAGTGAGATGAGCATTTATGCAGAGCTGTTGCTGCGGTATCGGTGCAGATTCGCGCCTGCTCTCGCGTGCTAAATACACTCTCAGACTTTCTTTCCTATAAAGTCATTAAAGGATCTGAATGAAACTTCAGCTGCCACCGGGCTCATACCAGGCCTTTTTGTTCGACTGCGATGGCACAATCGCAGACTCAATGCCGCTGCACTACGTTGCATGGAATCAGGCGCTTGGCGAACGGAACTGCATTTTTGATGAAACTCTGTTTTATGCCTGGGCCGGCAAGCCTCCTTCGGAAATCATTACGCTGCTGAACCAACGAGATGGCCTCAGCATGCCAGTGATGGAAGTGGCTGAGCGCAAGGAAGAGCTCTACTACGAATTGCTTCCTGAGTTGAAACCTGTGGCTGAGGTGCTCGAGCACATCGAAGCCAATGAAGGCAGACTTCCTTACGCAGTGGTCTCCGGAAGTAAACGGGACTCAGTGGTCGCATCTCTCACGACCCTTGGATTGCTGAATAAGTTTGAAGCGCTCGTATGTGAAGGTGACTATCAGAACAGCAAGCCTCACCCCGAACCTTTTTTGCTTGCTGCCGCCCGGTTGGGTGTAGCGCCACACCACTGTCTGGTATTCGAAGATTCCGATTTGGGAATTCAAGCAGCCACCGCTGCCGGAATGGCTTCGGTGAAAGTTCAAAGCAGGCTATAGCTCAAGAAAACTCCCGCCATGTGGTCCCGCCTTATGCGGATGATCAGCGTTTTGAATGCTCATTTGCTGAATCGGGAGGAAGTCTTTTTCATCAAAAAGGTGTTCGATGTTGTAGGGCTGTAAACGACATGGGAGTTAAGCACCTTTGGCTTTGCCCAAATGCGAACGGCGGTAAAGGAGAAAGTTATGGGCAAACTAATTGAGTTCTACGTCCCGGAAGGCTTCAGGTTCAACTCGAAACCGGACGCCACCCTCGAGACTTCTCGAGTGATCGAGTTCCCTTCCGGCAAGTCAGACCGGTTCCATCAGGTCACCTGG
>CAYZHX010000012.1:41885-46846 GCA_964476905.1 uncultured Terriglobales bacterium | reverse complement strand
GTTTACGTCTGCAAGAGGACAGGGTAACGGCCCGTCCGGTTTATCCATCTATCGCATCTGCGATATGTGTTCAGATTCCGGCACAGTGGCCACAAGTTCTCACCTGCAGCCAAGGCCGCGAGCATGATCGCGATAGGTTTAAGAGTTCGAAGTAGCGGTCCATCCAAAAGGACTTCGAATCCCCACCTACCCGTTCGTTCCCAAAAGAGTTTCAGTGCTGCGCCGCACTCCAGTTCCCTCCGCAAAGAGGTCCTGACCTCCTAGCTAGCTCGCTTGCCGCTTACCGGAGCAAGCATGGCCAAAGAGCTATTCATTTCTACGACTCCGCACGAAACGAAAGTTGCGGTAGTCGATGACGAACAACTTTCAGAAATTTACTTCGAGCGTGAGAACGAATACACGCTCGCAGGTTCCATCTACAAAGGTCGCGTAACCCGGGTTCTACCCGGAATGCAATCGGCATTCGTCGATATCGGGTTGGAACGTGACGCATTCCTCTACGTAACCGACTTTCTCGAAGAGCAGGAAGATCAAGAAGACTTCGAACAGGTAGCTGATCGTGGCGAACAGCAGCAGCGCAGTTCGCAACCTACGCCCGCAGCCGTACAAGAACAGAAGGGCGCAGTCGGTGAGGTTGATTCGGCACAGGAGCAGGAGTCTTCCGAGCAACAGTTTGAGCGTGGCCCGCGGCGATGGCGTGGCCGTCGTGGACGACGCCGTGGACGAGGTGGATTCCAGGAGCAGGTCGGCCAGCAAACCGCGCCGGGAGCTGCCGAGGGCTTCGAAGGTGAAGGGAGTGCTGAAGACGGAGAACAAGAACCAGCCATCCTGCCCGGCGAATCGCTTTCCAAGTATCGCCACGCCGAAGTAGAAGCAGAAGGGAGGCGTGACCTCGAGGCGAACGAGCAGTCGCAGCCCGTCCAACCTACTCAATCTTCAGCGCAGACCGTATTCGAATCCCATATTCCAGAGCCCACTTCGAGTGGGTCGATTTCAGTGCTTCCGGGTGAGTCAATTTCGAAGTACCGCGGTGGCGAGGCAGGACCGTCGAGTACCGAACCTCAAGCAGAGAAACAGCCGTCGCGGTTCGAGCGCTTCCGCAAGAAATTCGAGTCACGGTGGGAGAAGCCGAACCGTCGTCAGGAGAATGAGACGCGACAGGAGGAACGCACTCCAGCCGGGCCGCCAGTCTTCGCTCTTCCCGGCGAGTCGATCGCGAAATATCGTGGTCGCGAGAGTTCCGCTCCCGAGCTCTCGAGCGTTCAGGAACAACGCACACACGAGAATGAATACGCAGCTGAGCGGCAGGCATCCCCTTTGGAGACCGCTGCTGCCACCGAAGCTTCGGAGGCACGGCCAGAACATGACGCGACCGTTGCCAATGTTCATTACACCGAGCACGAGCGCACTGACTCGGAAGAGCGAGTGGTGCACGCGCTGCAAGGGGGAGAATCTCCGTCTCGAAGCCGAGGTTTCGAGATTGAGGCCGATAGTCCTGAAGTGCATGAGCCGCCGCAACAGCACGGTGCTCACGAATTTGGCGCAGGAGTTCTCGAGGAAGAAGTCATTGAGGAAGAGGAGACAGACGTTCTTCCCATTGGCGAGCACCTCGACGAAGAAGTTTACGAGGAGTTGGAGGAGGAGACGCTCGATGCTGAGAACGCTCAGCAGCTCGTCGAGGCAGTTCGCGAAGCCCATGCGAACCAGCGGCTTGGCCTGGAGGAGGGAGAGGCTTCCGATCTTGAAGACCAACCTGCAGGAGAAGCGGAGAGTTTCGTCTCAGGAAACGGTGAGGCATCGCCGGAGCAGATTGAAGCAGCCGATATGGAAGACTCCGTGTACGAAGAGCAGGCATCGGAAGAATCGGCGGGAGATGAAGAAAACGGTCCCAAATCGGGAGAGCCTGAAGCGGAAGAAGGACGCGCGGAACTTCGTGCGCCTGCCAATACAGCAGCCTTCCAGCAGCGAACCGAACGTACTGAGCGCGGAGGGCCGGATCGCTTCCGCCGCGGACGTCGTGGTCGTCCGATGCGCGGACGCCGCAACATTCAGCGCGAATCTCAGCCCACCATCAGCGAGCTGCTGAAAGAAGGCCAGGAGATTCTCGTCCAGATCGCTAAGGAACCGATGGCCAAGAAAGGCGCGCGCATCACCAGCCACATCGCGCTGCCCGGTCGCTTCCTCGTGTACATGCCGACCGTAAATCATGTAGGCGTCTCACGCAAAATCGGATCGGACGAAGAGCGCCAGCGCTTGAAACGAATCCTCATTAGCGAAAAAGGAAACGCGCACGGCGGATTCATTGTTCGTACGGCAGCTGCAGGCGCGAGCGAAGACGATCTCCGCTCTGATCTGCGCTTCCTGATCAATCTCTGGAACGACATCAAGTCGCGCTCGGACAACAGCAAAGCCCCAGCGCTCATTTACCACGATCTGAATCTTGTCGAGCGCATTCTGCGCGATCAAGTCACGAGTAACTTCACCAGTATCTGGGTCGATAACGAGCAGGAGTACGAGCGTATCGTGCGCTTCCTCGGACGATTTCAGCCGGGAATGGTTCGCCGCGCCAAGCTCTACACCAAAGACACTCCTCTCTTCGAACAGTTCGGAATTCAGGAAGAGATCAACAACGCGCTAAAGTCGAAAGTGTGGCTGAAGAGCGGTGGCTACATCGTCATCAATCAGACCGAAGCGCTGGTCGCCATCGACATCAACACCGGTAAGTACGTCGGCAAAACCCAGCGTCTTGAAGACACGATCGTCAAAACCAATATCGACGCGATTAAAGAGATCGTCCGCCAGATTCGCCTGCGCGACCTGGGCGGCATCATCGTGATCGACTTTATCGACATGGATGAGCGGAAGAACCGCCAGAAAGTGATGCAGGCGCTCGAAGAAGCGCTCAAGAGTGATCGCGCGCCTTCGAAGGTATTACAGTTTAATGATTTCGGACTGGTCGCAATCACGCGCAAACGCGTAAAGCAATCGCTTGAACGTACGCTCTCAACCGCGTGTAGTTACTGTACCGGAACGGGAATGATCAAGAGCGTCCAGACCGTTTGCAACGAGATCTACGTCGAGATGCGCAAGATGTCGCGCACCATGGATCGCCACGACGTGATGCTCCGAGTAAATCCCGAAGTCGTAAAGGCATTAAAAGCGAACAGCGCGCGCTGGCTGCAGGAGATGGAAGAGCTCACGGGCAAGACGATCATCGTAAAGAGCGATCCTCTGCTGCATCAGGAGCAGTTCGACATTAATTAGCAATGATGCGACGAAGTTATGACGCTGTCATCCTGAAGGCCTTCGTTTGGCCGAAGGATCTCCCGGAAAACGTGACGCCACTCATGCATTTGAGAGGCTCTCGGCGAGCATTCGACGTTCCTAGCGAAGGAGCCAGTCCGGTATTTGGTGAACCCTGAAGATCGCGGGAGATCCTTCGCGCAAAACAAGCGCTTCAGGATGACAGCTGCACTAATTTGATGTTGGAGGTTGGCCGGCCTCGCCTCACTGCGCTCCAACCCTCACTCTCGTCGTATTGTCAGTCCGATCCACTTCAGGCACGCTCCCATCATTCACAGTAATGTCCAAAGGTCTGCTACTGACCTCCACCCGCAAAGCGTTCTTGCCATGCGCAGGGACACGAATGCGGCTGGGGATATCGCCGTTCTGTGTATGAACAACGATCGGAACCTCTGCCGCAGCGCCGCCCTGATTCTCGATCGTCGCTGACACCAAGTAAATTCCCTGCAGGCTCGGACGCGCATAGCCGTTACTGATCGTGAACTCTGGCAACCCGCGATCCTGATACACCCAGTCATCAAAGAACCATTCCAGATCCTTATGTGAGTTCTTTTCGAGCAGCTTCTGCATGTAAGAAGACTCATTGTCCGCATCCGGATCATATTGCTGTAGCGCATCGAGGAGCGCACGCTGTCCAACGATCTCCCGCAGCATCCACCAGACATACATTGCCTTTGTCCGATAGAAAACCTCACTCGTTGTGTTCACGAGACTATTGCTCTTAACCAGATCAGCGGCGCCGCTGTCCACCAGCGTCAGTGGCGTGAGACGTTGCTCCATAAAGGTGATCGCAGCAGCGCGGCCATCCTGTCGCTCGCGCATGAGCGCCTGAGCGAAATGGGCTACTCCTGCATAAATCCAAGCTCTCGGAGACCACAGACTCTGGTGCGTGAGCAGATACGAAAGCGTTACTTCGAGCGACTTGCGGTCAATCGGTTTCAAGGGCGTAAGCAGCATTGTGTCGGCTTCGAAGGTTGAGTCCTGAGCCTCCGGCAGTTCGACCAAACGTGCGGGGATCTTGGATCGCCCGACAATCATCGATGGCGTTTCGCGGATCACTCGCGCGTAGTCTTGCGCTTCGTCTGCATGCTGTGGAAAGAAGTGGACGTTGAACCCAGGCTCAACGGACTTCGTCGCGGAGATCGTCTGGTACTGCCCCCCGATCAAAACGGGACCAGCTAGCCCGAGATGGTTCCAGAGCATCTCCCGTGTTGAATTTCTTCCGGTGGAACCGATTCTGACTACTTGAGAATTGCTGACCCACTCGCCAGAAGTTTGCTCGCTCGGGTCCAGGCTGATTGTCATTGTTGACGAACTGTGCCGCACGGCCCAGGCGCTGGTTTCCTCAAAAACTTTATTGCCGTCGCTCAACAGCGCGGGTTCCAAAGACACCGGAAACCACAAAACGTGTCCGACTCCCCGCAAGCAAGTGAAGGTCGGGGTGATCCGATCGAAATCGGTCGCGGTACGCACCTCGAGTGGCACTCCGATTTGGGCGAGACGCGTAGTGTCGAGCGAAACCGTGCCGCTGTACCCGACTTCAAGCTCGACCGATGCACCGGGTGCGACCGGAGTTGGCAAGTTCAGCACTGCTTCTTGAACTTTGCTGGTGTGATCAAGATCAGAGCGAACCTGCGCCGTCGCAAACGGAAGCACAG
>CAYZHX010000012.1:0-41785 GCA_964476905.1 uncultured Terriglobales bacterium | reverse complement strand
GGTTCGTCGCTGACGCGCAACTTCATACATGACCACCGCTCCAGCGACCGAGACATTCAACGAAGCGACTTTGCCCGACATGGGAATCGAAACCAGGTAATCGCATTTCTTGCGGATTAGATCGTGAAGCCCGTGTCCCTCTGCGCCGAGCACAATCGCGCAATCCATGTTGTAGTCGATCTGGTCATAGGTCTTCTCGCCTCGTTCATCGAGTCCGACGATCCAGACCTTGCTTTCCTTTAGCTCGTCGAGCGCCCGCGCCAGATTCACTACGCGTGCGATCTTCACGTGCTCCGACGCTCCCGCAGAGGTTTTGGCAACCGTTGCATTCACTGCTGCAGATCGCCGCTCCGGAATGACTACTCCGCTGGCGCCTGCTCCGTCTGCAGTTCGAATGAGCGCCCCGAGATTGTGAGGGTCCTCAATTCCGTCGAGTACCACAACGAAACTTTGCCTGCTGTCACTTGAGAGCAGCGTGTCCAGTCCGACATATTCCTTCCCAGCAACTACGGCAACCGCGCCCTGATGCGACTTGCTTCGAGCCAATCGGTCGAGCTGTTCGCGGGGAACGAACCGAACGGTGACTCCTTCTTCCCGCGCAAGATCAATCACGCCTTGTAATCGCTGGTCGTGCCGTTCGCGCGCGACTTCCAGATGATCGAGCGAGCGGCTTCTCGCGCGCAAAGCCTCTTCAACCGCATGGATTCCGAACACAACGTCCATTGCTCACAAGTTTACAAGTAGGCCCGCAACTGGTTACCACTGGACATGGACAGAGGTATCGCCAGCGCTGCAGAGAGCTCACGGTTTCGCAAGGACCCCACAAGATGAGCGGTCAGGGGCCAAGACCGCCCTCGGACTGCCCGGCATTTCACTTTCGTGCTGTAAGTTCTTCTCGAATCCGAGCCTGAGTTCTTGCATAATGGACAGGCGCCTACCGTCCCGGAAACAATTCAGTTCTGATTCAAGTCGACACGGAGTAGCCATGCTCGAAACAGCCCAGGCGGGGAGCTGCAAGACCATCATCGAAAACGGCAGACAGTGGGAAGGCCGAACCGTCGCCGGAAAGTTTCCACTGCGCGAATATCTCGGCTCGTCCAATCGCAGTGCAGTGTTTCTCACCGAGCGCCCGGAAGATCTTTCGCGCAAAGCGGTGATAAAGCTGATCGCCGCAGGTCCTCATATGGATGTACAAGCGATGCGTCTGAAGCTGGCGTCCAGGCTTTCGCATCCTCATCTGCTGCAAATTTTTGAGAGCGGCACATGCGAACTCGCAGGCGAACAGGTTTTGTATGTCGTCACTGAGTTTGCTGACGAAACGTTGTCGCAAATCTTGCCTCAGCGGGCGCTCACTCCAGGCGAAACGCGCGAGATGCTGCAGCCCATGGTGCAGGCGCTCGCGTATTTGCATGAAAATGGCTTCGCTCACGGACATCTGAAGCCCTCCAACATTCTCGTCGTTGGTGAACAGCTGAAGGTCTCAACAGATAGCGTGTGTCGTTCCGGCGTGATCGACTCGGTCAGCGAAAACCGTCCGGCATACGATGCTCCGGAAGCATCACGTGAGGGATGTTCTCCAGCGGGAGATGTTTGGTCCATGGGAGTGGTCCTTTGCGAAGCGCTCACTCGAAGACTCCCCGTATGGACTGACCGGCTCCAGAATGAACCTTCGTTGCCGGCCGGAATTCCGGAGCCGTTCGCAGATATCGCGAGCCATTGCCTCCGGCGCGATCCGAAATCGCGGTGGACAGTTTCGCAGATCGCAGCGAAATTCCTGCCTGCCCCAGTTTCTATACAGCCTCGGGTGGAGAAGCGAAGAATAAAGCTGAACAAGGAAACGATAAGGCTGGAGAAGCAGAAGATAAAAGAGAAGTCACAAGTCATTGCGAAGGCAGGCGCGGAGATCATCGCCAAGACCCGGGCGAAGGTAGGTAGCCACATTTATGCGATCGGAATGGTTGCAGTGGTTGCGATCGCAATTTTCGTCGCCAGTATCATTCGCCGCCCTCCTGCGGCGAGGAATGTTTCATCCGTCACTGAGCCTGTCGAAGCGGCAGTAGAGAAGCCTTCGCCAAATCCGAACCGCGGTTCAGCAGGTCGGGGTTCGAAACAAACGCAGTCATTCGCTTCAGCGGGACAAATCGTCCGCCAAGTGTTGCCAAACGTTACCGCAAATGCGTTGCGGACCATTCACGGGAAGGTGCGCGTAACCGTGCGCGTTCACACCGACTCCGCAGGAAATGTTGCAAGGGCCGAATTCGTTTCGTCTGGGCCAAGCCGATATTTTGCCAACCACGCTTTGGAAGCAGCACAAGACTGGAAATTCGCTGGCTCTAGTGCTAATGCTCACGTGTGGCTGCTGCAATTCGTGTTTCAAAGAAATGGAACATCAGTGAATCCCCGTCCGATGAATTCCTGAGCGCTGACCAGTAAACCAGCATGAAGCCCGGCCGCGTTCGGCCGGGCTTCATGTCTTTAGCACCCCGGGGCAACGTGCCTTGGCCGTGGCTCACCCAACTGATGTGCAGGACCCCCCTGCTTGGGACGATCATGCCTCGAAAACTCGACGCTAATCACCACGTTTTATGGAAAGGCCTACTTGCTGGTTTGGCGGCAGGTCTGGCCGGTACGGCCGTAATGACGGTGTTCCAGACTGCATGGTTAAAGGCCCAAAAACAACTCAGTGCGAACAAGGAAAGCACCGAATTACCGGGGTCCAAGCGCCAGCAGTCCCCCCAAGAGGAACCCTCCACAGTCAAGATAGCGAATAAAATTTCGGAGCTTACTCTCCAGCGCGACTTGCGAAAAAGCGAAAAAGAGCCCGCGAGCTATGCCGTTCACTTCGCCTTTGGCACGCTGATGGGCGGCATCTATGGAATTTCGAGCGAATATCTGAAGATCGCGCGAGCAGGATATGGATTGCTGCACGGCCTTGGTCTCTGGGCAGGAGCGGACGCGACGGTACTTCCTGCCATCGGCCTCTCAAGGCCTGTCACCGAGCGGTCACCAGGCGAGCTTACCTACGAAATCCTGGCTCATGCGGTGTATGGCGTCAGCAGCGAAGCGACGAGGAGATTCGTTCGCGCTCAGCTTGCGTAGATGCCCGAACTATTGACCGGCGACAGCTTCTTCTTGCTGTGACTCGGAATTAGCAGCACGTAAGCGAACCAGCGCCCAAACCGCATGTTCGGCAATGATTGGGTCGTCGCTTTGCGTTAGTCGTTCCAATTCAGGAACGTATTTCTGCAGCCCGCTGTTTCCCATCGCGACAGCCACGTTGCGAAGAAAACCTGAATGTTTCGCTCGCGTGATGGGCGAACCGCGGAAGCGCTGCCGAAATTGCTCCGGAGACAGTTGCGCCAGCTCCGACAAATCGGGGTTGGTCAGGGAATGATCGGCTTCGAAGCCTGCGCTCGTCGCGATCGGGGCTTTTCGATTCCAGGGACATACATCCTGGCAGATGTCGCACCCAAACACATGCCGGCCAATCTTCTCGCGTTCCGACTCGGGAATGGCGCCACGCTTCTCGATAGTGAAATACGCAATGCATCGCGATGCGTCGAGCTGATGAGGGGCGACTAGCGCATTGGTCGGGCAAGCATCGATGCAGCGCGTGCAGCTTCCGCATCGGTCAGGAGCAATGTCGAGTGTCTGGTCGGGAACAAATTCTGAATAATTGATCGACGTGACGATCACGCCGAGAAAGATCCACGAGCCGAGTTCCTGATTGATGATGCAAGTGTTCTTCCCAATCCAACCTATTCCAGCGTATTTGGCGTAAACACGCTCAAGGACCGGGCCCGTATCGACATAGGCTCGAGTGGCAATTTCCTCACCCGCTGCAGACCGGCATTCCGTCAGAGCAGCCTCCACCTTCCTGAGAGCGCCAAGAACAGTTTCGTGGTAGTCGCGTGGGCTAAGTGCATAGCGCGAAATCCACCCCTGAGTAGCCTTCGCAGGATCGGTGGATTTCGGCGCCGCCGGGTTGTAGTTCATCGCCGCTACGATCACCGACTTCGCCCAGGGCAGCGCTTCTTCAAGCGCACTGCGCTTGTATTTCCCGGACTCGCTGCGACGCTTCAGGTACTCCATTTCGCCGGCATATCCCGCGTCGACCCAGTCGGCAAAGCGATCCAACTCGCGCATCTCGGAATGGCTTGCGGGAGCCACGCCCACGCGATCCAATCCCACGGCCTTTGCGGCTTGCTCAATCGAGAGAAGGAGAGAAGAAGGCAACATAATATTTTCGCATTTCAAAGTCGACCGTCTCGAACAGCAATTCTGTATCTTGTACTCGACCCGGCTCGTCTAATCCGTAGTGCTCTCTTACAACTCTCAAGGTAAGAACGTCGGCGTTGTTGTCTACGAACCGCAGCGTCCTGGAACATTTCCAGCGCTGCTGGTGATTCATGGATCGTCAGGGCCAGTCAGCTCTTTCGTTGGCGACTATGCCCAGCAACTCGCGAATTTCGGGTACGTCGTTTTTTTCGTGCACTATTTCGACGCAACCGGAACCGGGTACGCCAGCTACTCTGCTATTCATGCTTATTTCCAGACTTGGCTAACCACAGTTGCCGATGCAGTTAGCTTTGCGGAGAGGCATCCCAAGGTCGATTCCAGGCGCCTCGGCTTGCTCGGAGTATCACTGGGTGGATTTCTTTCGCTCTCTCTTGCATCGAAAGATTCTCGGATATCTGCCGTAGCCAGCCTCATGGGAGGAATGCCTGACGAATTCGTTTCCGAAGCCCGGCAGATGCCGCCAACGCTGCTGCTGCACGGAGAAGCCGATCCTGTGGTTCCGGTGAGCGAAGCCCACAAAGTCGACGCACTGCTGAAAAGGCTGGAAACTCCACGCGAGGCTGAAAATCTATCCCGGACAGGGACACACCTTTCGCGGCACGGCCGCAGATGGACGCGCTAACGCGAACACTACGCTTCTTCAATCGTCACCTGAAAAAGGAAAATGCTGTGTTTGGCCTGAAAGACCTGCTACTCAGTTTCCGTTAAGGTGGCTGCCGCTAGGCCGCTTTATCGCCCTTCTTCGGCTCGTCTTTCTTGTTGCCAAAGATTCTCTCCGCCTGCTCGATTTCGCGCTCGACCTGCTCAGAATCTGGGATCTCGAATTCGGGATCGCGTGTCTCGTCAGCTTGGCGGCTCTGGTCGGATTGGGAAGCGCCGGGTTGCGGAGTGTTGGTGCTTTCTCTGTCGTTCGCCATCATTGGCCTCCGTTCACTATGATGGTCTTATTGAGAGGTGCGTGCAACTGAGGTTCTAGTCGCCGCGAACATTTAGTCCTACAATCCCATTTCTCTCGGCTCGGCTCTAATACGCGTATGGATCGTCTCCCCAGATACGAGTTCCACGTCTCGCGCGAAGCCCGCGAGCGCTATCGTTTCGAAGAAGAGCTGTTCTCGTGGAACGGCAACGTGCTCTTTGCCAATGTTGCTGCCAGCCGCCGCTTTGCCGAGAAGATGAACCAGCAGCGCGACGTGGAGCGTCACCCGGAGCGCGCAATCCATCCCGGCGCGCTGAATGCAATGGCGCTCATCGATGAGCTGCTGCACGCGCTGGTAGCACGATACCGTGAGCAGCGCGATCCGAAGGTGATGATCGATGCTCTTTCCTGGTTCCAGCAGCGGGTCGGAGCCGAGGCACTCGATCGCACGCTTCTTATATTCACGGAGCATTTTCCGCCACGCGAAGTTCATGCCGAGAAGCAGTCGCCTGCAGATTGGCTAAATTCCAAAACGGGAGAGACGCCGCACCGCGCAGTGGCGCTCGAAGAGCTGATGATGCTCTGGTTGGCGAACCTGAATCCTGCCTTTCGCCGATTCGGCGAGCTCTTCGACGACGATAAGCTCGAAGTCGGAACGGCATATCCGCAGATCACGGCCGCGCTGAAGGACTATTTCCAAACGCGTCCACGCTTCGGCTCCCAGAATCAGACTTTGTTGGAACTGCTGCGCGCGCCGGCATTGGCTTCGCCCGATTCTCTCGAAGGCCAGCTTGCCTACATGCGCGACATGTGGTCGGACATTCTGGGCGACATGATCCGGCGCATTCTCGTGGCGCTCGACATCTTCAAAGAAGAAGAGCTTGCCATCTGGATGCGTTTTCATCCTGCAGGACACGGCGCGCATTTCGGTTGGCAGCAGGACCGAGGTGATTCGAGCGCAGCTGCGATTCCTCACTACAACCTCAAAGAGCCGGAATACGAGCGATTCAGTCCAGACGTCGACTGGATGCCGCGCACGGTGATGATCGCCAAGAGCACGTTTGTCTGGCTTGATCAACTCTCAAAGGCGCATAAGCGGCCTATTCATCGGCTTGATCAAGTTCCTGATTCGGAGTTGGACACTCTCGCGCGGCGCGGCTTTAACGCGCTTTGGTTGATCGGGGTTTGGGAACGGAGCAAGGCATCGCAGAAGATCAAGCACCTGACCGGTAATCCTGAAGCTGCCGCCTCTGCATATTCGTTGTTTGACTACGCTATTGCCGAAGAACTCGGCGGTGAAGGCGCATACCTGAACCTTCGCGACCGCGCTGCCGCCCGCGGAATCCGGATGGGCACCGACATGGTGCCAAATCACACCGGAATCGATTCACGCTGGATGGTCGAGCATCCTGATTGGTTCGTGCAGCTACCCTATCCGCCGTTTCCGTCGTACTCCTTCAATGGCCCGGACCTCTCGAATGATGGCCGTGTTGAGATCAAAATCGACGATCACTATTACAACAAAACGGACGCTGCGGTTGTCTTCCGCCGCCGCGATCGTTGGAGCGGCGACACGCGTTACATCTACCACGGCAACGATGGCACAAGTTATCCGTGGAACGACACTGCGCAGCTGAATTATCTGAACGCGCAAGTACGCGAAGCCGTGATTCAGAAGATTCTCTATGTAGCCAGACTCTCGCCGATCATCCGTTTCGACGCCGCAATGACGCTTGCGAAGCAGCATTATCAGCGTTTGTGGTATCCCGTTCCGGGAACTGGCGGGGCGATTCCTTCACGTGCGGAGCATGGCCTGACGAAGCCGGAGTTCGATGCAGCCTTTCCGCTGGAGTTCTGGCGCGAAGTCGTGGATCGCTGCGCCGCAGAAGCCCCGGGAACGCTGCTGCTCGCGGAAGCCTTCTGGCTGCTCGAAGGCTATTTTGTACGCACGTTGGGAATGCATCGCGTCTACAACAGCGCGTTCATGAACATGCTGCGCGACGAGGAGAATGCGAATTACCGCAACGTAATCAAGAATACGATCGAATTCGATCCCGAGATTCTCAAGCGTTACGTCAACTTCATGAATAATCCCGACGAGCGCACCTCTGTCGATCAATTCGGGAAAGGCGATAAATACTTCGGCGTCTGCACGCTCATGGCAACGCTCCCCGGCCTTCCGATGTTCGGACATGGCCAGGTGGAAGGCTTCACCGAGCGTTACGGAATGGAGTATCGCCGTGCATATCACGACGAATCGCCCGATCCATGGCTGGTCTCACGTCATGAACAGCAGATTGCGCCTTTGCTCCATCGAAGAGCGCTTTTCGCCGATGTTCGCAACTTCCTGCTCTACGACTTCTACACGGATGTCGGATCGGTCAACGAGAACGTATTCGCGTATTCGAACAGCCTTGGTGACGAGCGCGCGCTGGTGATCTTCAACAACAAGTACGCCGATGCGCATGGTTGGATTCGCGTGTCGAGTGCCTTTGCCGAAAAGCACGCTGGAGGACGTACACTGCGCCAGCGCACCCTCGGCGACGCGCTCGCCTTATCCGGCGATGACGCTCAATTTCTCGCGGCGCGCGATGCCGTGACTGGAGACGAGCATCTGTACAGCGGACGCGAGGTCGCCGAAAAAGGCATGCGCGTAGAACTCGGGGCGTATCAGTGCCGCGTGTTGCTGGATTGGAAGCACCTGCGCGACGATGCCAATCATCCATGGCGTGAGCTCTATCACCAGCTTCAAGGTCGTGGCGTCCGCAGCCTCGCGGATGCCATGCGCGAACTGCAGCTTAGGCCTGTGCATGTGGCGTTTGCGGCAGTTCTTGAACGTCAGATCATCGATACCGCATTTCGTTCACGATCGTCTGAGCGCACGAGCGGTGATGGAGCGGGACGGCAGAAGCCGACCAGGCAAATCTCCGATGCGGAGCGAACGCCAGCTTTGCCTAACGAAGAATCTATCGCGGCCTTGAGTTCCCGTTTTGAGAACGTCCTCCATGCAGCAATGCGATTGTCGTCCGCGGAATCGGCCGAAATGCTTGGTGTGCCCCAAAGTTCAGAATGGCGCGGCAGCTTCGAGCAGGCGCGGAAGTCCTTTACGAAGAGCTTGACAGCCGCAGCTCGAATTCCTCTGCTCGAGAACCAGTTTGCGATTCCTTGGACGGCTGCTGCTTGCGAGGTTCTTCCCAGCCGGCTCGGTAAGCACGGCAGCGCTCAGTGGGCAACGGTGGTCGCATGGGCAGCCGCAGAGTCTCTTGGCGAACTTCTTAACCCCGTAGATCCGGCCCAGGCTGCAACCAAATTGCTGGACGCACTGAAGCTTCGCCAACCAATGGCCGACGCCTTTTCTCAATTCGGTCTTGAGGGCGACGATCGCTGGCGGGCCGCGGCTCGCGTCCGCGTACTCCTGGCAAATGAGGCTTGGCTTCCGGGCGCCGAACGTTCCGCGAGATCGCCATACAGTTGGCTGCATGATCCTGATGTCGCGTGGCTGATCAACGTTCACGAACACGAAGGTGTTCGTTACTTCAACAAGGAAAATTACGAGTGCCTCCTTTGGTGGATGGCTCTTCCTGCCTTGGTGAGAATCGCCGAATCATCGACGATCGATAGCACGGCAGTTGCGGAACTTGAGTCGCAGATCAGGTCGCGAATCAGCGCTGCCCAACAAGCGGAATATCAGGTGATGTCGCTCTTTGAAGTCGGGGACAAGCCAGGAGCAGCCACGTCGGGCAAAGACCAGCGTGCTCCTTCTGAGGCGCTCAAAGAAGAAGAGGAAGAGACAGCTCACAAACCAAGATGAGCCCAAATTTGTGAAGTTCTCGCTGTATTTGTCCCTGTTCCTAGAACACTTTCCGGCCGAATCGGCCAACAGAGAGCTTCACCTGCAAAGTATTGATCCCAGGATTTGGTTCTGAGAGCCCGGCGTTGGAAATGTGAATGTACTTGAGGGCAAGGCTGACATATCGATTCGACCCGGAGCTCGTCGGGATGTGCACTCCAATCCCTGCCTGGGGCGTGAAATTGACCCTGTTGGTGCCGTCAGGTACTTCGTGGTTGGTGAAGAGAACGCCTCCACCGAGTTCCAGGTAGGGAATTGCGCGATGGAATGAGGTGAAGTTGTATTTCAAATTGAATGGTGTGAAGCTGACGCCGTAAGCATTCTGCGCCTGGGTAATGTAATAGACAGGAATGAAATCCACGGAATATTCCAAGTTCCCCTTCGGCGCCTGGAACATTACCCATCCTGCTCGAACTCCTGCTTGAAATACTCCGGTGTCGCCCCGTCCACCAGAGACGCTATGGCCGCCAGCAATGAAGAACTCTCCTTCTTTCGTTCCGCTTGGGATCGTGTTTTGAGCGGCCAGCGTGCTGAGACCCGTCAGGGCAAAGATGATGAGCATTGCGAGCCGGACGATAGTCGGGAAAAGACGGCCAGAAAGACCAGAACGCCTCACGAGCTTCGTCACACGGAAGCTCACAAGCCAAATAATTCGCGCAGGCGCTTGGTTTGCGCGCGGCTTACGGGAAGTTCGGTGTGCCTGCGGTCGTCCATCCGCAGTTGGTAGGAGCTCTTGAACCAGGGGAGCACTTCCTTAATGCGGTTGATGTTCACTACGTGGGACCGGTGCGCCCGCCAGAAGAGATTCGGATCGAGACTCTCCTGCAGCTCTTCGAGCGTGCGGCAATTGGAATGACCTTCCATGCTGGAAGTCGCGACAGTAATAATGCCTTCTTCGATGGTCGCGAAGCAGACGTCTTTCTGATCGATGAGGATCAGGCGACCTGCTGAACGCAGCAGCAGTTTCTGCTGCTGAGGTTTTTGCTGTTGTTCCAGGAGGTTGATCAGCGATTCAAGCCGTTCACTCGGGCTCGGGGCCGCACTGAGCTTCTGCCGTGCTTTATCTATCGATTGCGCGACGCGTTTTTTGTCGAACGGCTTGAGCAGGTAATCGATGGCATTCACTTCGAATGCCCGAACGGCGTACTGATCGAAAGCGGTTGCGAAGACAATCTGAGGCAGAGGAACTTTCTTATCAACCAGCTTCTTAATGACTTGGAAGCCGTCAAGCCCGGGCATCTGAACGTCCATGAAGACCAATTCGGGATTATGCTCGCGAATCAGCTGGATTGCCTCGACACCATTGCTTCCCTGAGCTACAACCTCAACATCTCCGACGCTTTTCAGAAGGTAGCTAAGCTCCTCACGTGCGAGCTGCTCGTCGTCGACGATGATGGTCGAAATGGGCATTGAGAGTTCACCAAGAGTATATCGAAGGGAAAAGCTTTTCAGGAGAAGGCGTTCCAGCGGACATCGGTCAAGAAGAGCCGTTCCAAAAACAAACCACACAACTCACCGCTCTTTAAAGAGGCCCGTTCGCCCTCATTTGAAAAGCCTCTCTTCAAAGGGTATTTGCTGAAACGTTTTCTGAAAGGGGTTTTCTTAGCGCCGGAGCTGGCTTTGAACGTCGGCTGATACGGCGAGGTTCTCGCCGCAATTCCCGCAGAACGCATCGGTGATGCGCACCGTGTGCTGGCATTGCGGGCATGTAGGAGCGAGTTGAAAGCGGCACTGCGGGCAGAAGTTCATGCGCGGAGCAATGTTTGCCGAACATTGCGGGCACGATGAAAGCAGCGGCTGGCGCAGCAGGAAGTACAGAACGAGTCCGATCGCACCCGGCATGAAGATAACAAGCGGTGTCCAGAGTGCGAGGCTCATGCCGCGCCGCCTGGCATCGCGCGTTACGTAGCCAACCATGATTGTGTATACGGCAATCACAGTTCCCCAAGCGACGCTCCAGAAAATCAGAAATGGACGCGGCGGCAGATTGTGCTGATGCTGCACGAGATAGAGATGCACTGCAGCCTGCACTGCCGCAAACAATGCAATCGCCAGAGCGGTTGACCACATTGGAACCAACCGCAGTTCATCACTGATCTGCGGCTTACGTTCGTCCATCGCTGGATAATCCATTCTCATATGGACCAATTTGGGAACTATGCGGCTGCGCGAGTTAGCAGAGCCCCGCGATCACGAGCCAGCATAGGACGAAGCCAAAGCGCGACCGCAGCCCCGGTCAAAGCCGGAGTAAACCATGCCACAAGAAACCCCATTTGCCAAAGCAGGTCGGGGATATGCAACCAGTGCCCCGTCAAATCGAATGACTGCCAAAGATACGGCGTGCTGCACGCCATCCATGCCGAAGCAAAAGCTGACGAGATCCAGATCGGACGCATCCGGCGCTTGCGAGTTTCTTCTCGAAGACACAACTCGCGTACGCGGCGGCGAGTGCTCTGGACCATGTCACTGCTCGCGCTAATCGAAACTGATTTAAGCGCCACGACTGCCGCTTTGGCCTGCTCGACCCGGGAATCGCATTCACCACATTCGGCCAGATGATTCTCTAGCCACTTTTGCTCGTCGTCAGTGACGGATTGGGCTGCCAGCATCATGCAGCAGAGCTCGAAGGCGCGTTCGTGATCGTTGTGGTGGCGTCTCATTGCTGCGCCTCCGAGAATACCGGCTTCAGCGCGGCGAGCCCCCGGTACAAACGTGATTTCACGGTCGATAGCGGCGCGTTGGTAACAGTCGCGATCTCCTCGAGAGACAGCTCTTCATGAAACCGCAGCACGAGAACCTCGCGATGGAGTGAATCCAAGTGGGCGAGGGCCGCCTGTACGGTCTCACGATTCTCGCGCGAACTGATGGCATCGAATGGCGACGGAGCATTCGATGGCACGTCGAACGTGTACTCGCCTCCGTATTGTTCCTGCAGAGCTTCGAGGCTGGTAGTAGTCTTCTTGCGAGACCAGTCGATAACGAGGTGGCGCGCAATGGCGAAAAGCCAGGTGTCGAACTTCGCCTTCCCGTTGTACTGCTTGCCGCGTTCCATCACGCGGATCCAGGTTTCCTGGAAGATGTCTTCCGCGAGCTCGCGATTGCCGGTGAGAAAAACCAGGTAACGAAGCAACCGGTGCTGATATCGCTCGATCAGGCGGTCGAGTAGCTCAGGATCGCGTCGTCGCAGACCACGGGCAATCTCGACGTTTTCTCTGAGAGTCCATTCCACCGGTCGTAATGCTTCTATAAACATTCGACTCTAGATACGAAGAATTGGAAGCAAAAGTCGCACTCTTTCTATGGGACGTAAGTGGATGATTCGCAAGCGGTTTACGTTTCTTTACAGCTCGGCGGAGTTTTCGACGCACAGACGAGGACTTCAGCCCGCGTTCTCGACGGCTAAAGCCATGCCCATTCCGCCGCTAACGCAGAGAGTCGCGATCCCCAGCCTGGCTTTTCGCTTCAACATCTCGTGAACGAGAGTGACTGTGATCCGCGCTCCAGTGCAGCCAATCGGATGGCCGAGAGCGATTGCTCCTCCATTTACGTTGAGCTTGTCGCGATCAAAATGGATCTGACGATCACAGGCGAGCACCTGCGCGGCGAAGGCTTCGTTTAGCTCGATTAAATCAGCATCGGAAGTTTTGATCCCGTGTTTAGATTCGAGCTTCTGCAAAGCTGGAACCGGGCCCATCCCCATCCTCTCCGGGCTCACGCCCGCGCTCGTGGCCGCGAGAATCCTCCCGAGAGGTTTCAGGTTCTGTTTGGTGACGAATGAGCCGCTTGCGAGGACCATTGCCGCAGCGCCATCGGTGATTCCCGAGGCATTGCCGGCGGTGATTGTTCCATCTGACGAGAAAACAGGCTTAAGTCGCGACATCTTCTCCAGCGAGGCTTGCGGAAGCGGATGCTCGTCGCGTGCAAATACCTGCGTGCCCTTCTTGCTCTCGACAGTCACAGGAACAATCTCCGCGTCAAAGCGCCCCGTGTGAATGGCGCGCTCGGCACGTTGCTGCGAGCACAAGGCATACTGGTCCTGCTCCTCCCGTGCGATATGAAATTCGCGCGCGAGCACCTCTGCGGTTTCGCCCATTACCATCTTGGCCATGGGGCAGAAAAATCCGTCACGGTACATGCCATCGACCAACTCCTGGTTTCCAAGGCGATAGCCCCAGCGAGCCCCGTCGAGGTAATAAGGAAGACGCGACATCGACTCGGTGCCGCCGACCAACACGCAATCCATGTTTCCGTTGGTAATTTCTTGAAAGGCGAGTGCTATCGATTTCAATCCCGAAGCGCAGGCTTGATTAACCGTGTACGCAGGTACCGATTCGGGAACACCGGCACGAATCGAAATCTGCCTCGCAACATTGGGACCGCCGCCCGCCTGCCTCGCGTTGCCGATGATCGCTTCTTCCACCTGAGCGCCGGCCACTGCTGCACGTTCAAGGGCCGCGCGGGCTGCGACCGAACCCATATCGGCCGCGCTCATCTGCGCGAGGGAGCCGCCGAATTTACCGATAGGCGTGCGTACGGCTGAGAGAATGAATACTTCCTGCAAAAGTGAATCCCACCCTTTTTCAATTCGCTAGCTGTCGGCAAATAGCATTCTTCATCGTACCAGCCGCTAGCTGCCAGAACGGACGGCCAGCCTGAGAGCTTTCTGTTCTGGTCCTGCGTCGACTGGAGCGAGCTATCGTGCATCTACGCTCATCGCCAACTTTGCATATGGATATGTGAGTTTGGTTGCCTCTGTTCGCGATTACGAAAGTGTATTGTTCGCATGTAATCACTCAAATTGGCCACTTGCGCGCCTCTAACTATGTATGGCTGAAACCCTCCTCTATGTTGATGACAACCTGCAGAGGTTGGAGGTGATGAATGCTCGCCTTCGACTATGCGGCTATAAGGTGCTCATCGCCAGCAATGGCGTGGATGCTCTCAAGCTCTTCACGGAAAACTATATTGATTTAGCTGTGGTTGATTACTACATGCCGGGTATGAGTGGCGATCTCGTTGCATTGCAAATGAAAACGATGCGGCCCACGGTTCCTGTAATCATCTTCTCCGGTGTGTTTACCTTGGCGGAGATGGTGATCGCATACGTTGATGGGTTTGTCTCCACTTCTGACGATCCCGACGCGCTGCTGAAAAAGATTGCGGAAGTACTGGAACCACGCCGCTCCGCACGCGCGGGCTAGCGCGCCGGTTCGTTTAGCTCGAACAGAGAAGACGACACCCACAGTCGGGACTGGGATTCCCTGGTTAAATCCCTCCTCTGCTCGCCAGATCGCGCAGATTCGACTTGTAAGTGTCATTTTCGGTAGCGGTTACGATGAGTTCCCTGCAAATTCCCTGCATGGTCCCTGCTCGATTGCGAATCCCCTGTGTTCATGCGGGTCAGGCGATGAGATTTTTTTCTGCGGGAAAAAATTCCCTGCAAAATTCCCTGCGCAGGGAATTCGCTATTATCTCCAAGTCCTCCGAGGTTTGACACTACTCAGACCAACATTTAACTTCGCTGAGTTCGGAAGGAGTCACGATGTCCCGAGCTGCTCGCCTTCTCCTCTCGCTACAAATTGCCCTGTTCTCGACTGCACTCTTCGCGCAGGATCTTGCTTCCTTTGAAAAAAGGACCAGCGTCAAGACGCTCCCCAATGGACTCACGATCGTGGTCTGTGAGCGTCACGAAGCTCCGGTGTTCTCGTTTTACACGCTCGTCGACGCTGGAGCCGCACAAGATCCGAAGGGTGAAACCGGCATGGCGCACATGTTCGAGCACATGGCGTTTAAAGGCTCGACCACCATTGGGACAACCGATTATGCGGCCGAAAAAGTTGCTATGGAGAAGGAGGAGCAAGCATACCTTGCGTTCCAGCGCGAGAAGCTGAAGCGAGTCGGACAAGATCCGAAGAGGATCGAAGAGCTCGAAAAGCAATTTCTTCAGGCGCAAGAGGAAGCAGATAAGTACGTAATCAAGAACGAGTTCGGCGAAATTATCGAGCGTGAAGGTGGAGAAGATCTCAATGCCACTACCGCCGAAGACGAAACCTCCTACTTCTATTCCCTGCCATCGAATCGACTGGAACTGTGGGCGTATCTTGAATCTGACCGCTTCCTCCATCCAGTTTTGCGCGAGTTCTATCAGGAACGCGATGTTGTTTACGAAGAGCGACGAATGCGCACCGATTCGAGCCCCCTCGGGCGTATGATCGAGCAGTTCCTTGCTACCGCCTACATTGCACACCCGTACCGCAATCCCAATGTCGGATGGCCGTCGGATCTTACGAACCTCTCCCGCACAGAGGCCCAGCAATTCTTTGACAGGTACTACGTGGCTTCCAATATGACCATTGCAGTTGTTGGCGACGTGAAACCTGATGAAGTCTTTTCGCTGGCAGAGAAATACTTTGGCCGGCTTCCCGCAAAGCCAAAGCCCAACGATCTACACACAGTCGAGCCAAAGCAGGTGGACGAGCGCAATGTGAACATTCCGGAGGCTTCGCAGCCCATCTATCTCGAGGGCTATCATCGCGGGGATTATCGCGATAAGGACGACGCCGTCTACGATGCGATCTCCGATCTACTCTCCGAAGGACGCACATCGCGTCTTTACCGCTCACTTGTGCGGGACAAGAAGATCGCAGCAGCGGCGGTCGGCTTCACAGATTTTCCCGGGGTGAAATATCCCAGCCTCTTCGGCTTCTATGCCGTTCCTACACGAGGTCACACCCCAGCCGAACTTCAGGCCGGGTTTAAGGAAGAAATTGACCGCATCAAAACGCAGGATGTGAGCGACGCCGAACTGGAAATGGTGAAAACCCGCGCGAAAGCCAACCTGATTCGTGGTCTCGGCGATAATCCTGGACTCGCCGCTCAGCTAGCCATTTACCAAGCCCGCTACGGCGACTGGCGCGAACTCTTCTACAACATCGATCGTTTGCAGAAGGTCACGAAGGAGGACATTCGCCGCGTCTCCAACCTGACCTTTACGCCGACGAACCGGACTGTAGCCATTGTGCGCACGGTGCCTCCCGCAGCAGCACAAGAGCAGACGAGCGAGAGCCCGCAGTAGCCGCAGCCCATAGGGTGTGCGGAGCGGCATGCGAAAGCCAAACAGGACGATGCCGCCACCCAATTGGAGAATCGCTGACGCATATAGCGCCAGCGCCGGTTGTGTTGTAGCTTCGGATACCCGAGGCTCAGCCTGTCACGTTTCGGCCCACAATGCTCATAGACCGTATGAGCTTCGTAAACACCTCCCGCAGTCTCTACCGTCTCCTGCTTCGCGTCGGCAACTCCCTACAATCTTTGCTGCTGCTCGCCATGCGCATGTATTGGGGCTGGCAGTTCTGGCAGGCGGGCTGGGGCAAGTTGCACGACATCTCCAAGCCGATCGGTTTCTTTACCGATTTGGGAATTCCCTTTCCAGTGTTTAATGCCTGGGTAGTGTCAATTCTTGAATGCGTCGGGGGCGTCATGCTCTTCGTCGGGCTGGGATCGCGCCTGATCTCGATTCCGCTCGTGATCGACATGACGGTCGCGTATCTGACCGCTGATCGCGAGGCGCTCAGGTCGATCTTCGCCGAACCAGGAAAATTTTATGGAGCCGATCCGTATACCTTCTGGTTCGCAGCGCTCGTGATTTTTATCTTCGGTCCCGGCGCATTTTCAATTGATTGGCTTATCGCAAGATATGTCGAACGTCGGTATGGAGAGGCGCCGCGTCCCTTGGCGATGCCGGTCTCCCAGAGACTCTGATAATCTCGAAAGCTGGCAGGCGGCACTCGGCAATGCGCAAACCCTTGCTGACTGCGAACGCCAAATGTCGATGTCCGTATCTTCTATACTCTCGCTCTTCCTAGTGTTCAGCTTCGCATTTGCGCCTCATCGCGATCCTTCTTTCACCGTCGGCGGCGGCACCGTTGATGTGAATCTCGACTCCGACCTGCCGCAGTCTACACAGGCCGAACTTATGACTTGGGTTCACGATGCCGGCAACGCTATCGTCGCGTACTACGGTCGGTTTCCGCTATCGCACACATATCTGGAAGTTCGCAGCTTTGACGGCCGCGGTGTCCACAACGGCCACACCTTTGGCGTTGATAACGGCGGCTTGATCCGTATATCGGTCGGTACTCAGAGCACGCCCGAGGAATTGAAGCGCGATTGGATGCTTACGCACGAGATGGTTCATCTCACGTTTCCCTCCGTTCCGCGCGAGCACCACTGGATCGAAGAAGGAAGCGCGGTGTACGTCGAGCCAATCGCACGTTCGCGAGCCGGCAATTGGGGCAAAGAGCACGTCTGGGGCGAGATGATGCGCGACATGCATCAAGGCCTTCCCGAAGAAGACGATGAAGGCCTCGATAACACCCATACATGGGGACGAACATATTGGGGTGGGGCGCTCTTCTGCCTGCTCGCGGATATTGAGATTCACGCGCGCACGCATAACCGCAAAGGTCTCGATGACGCACTGCGCGCCATCATGAATGACGGCGGGGTGATCACGAAAGACTGGGAACTCAATCGTGCGCTCGCCATCGGCGACAAAGCTGTCGGGGTTCCCGTTTTAGAACAGCTCTACGCCAAGATGAAGGACAAGCCGGTGAACATTGATCTTGACCAGCTCTGGCGACAGCTTGGCGTCTCTCAGCAAAATGGCGTCGCGACCTTCGACGACAAAGCCCCGCTGACTCCGATCCGAGAGGCGATCACTACTGGCAAGCCAGTCAAAATCGGGAATGGCAAGTTTTCGGTTGAGAGCTTAATGTCGGTGAAATAGGCGCACGTCGATCCGGTCGAAAGTTGGGCTGGAAAATCGCCATGTAAAATGTCGCGAACGCCATGCCAGCCTCTCAGGCCAAGTCTTTCCGTGCAACCCTCGAGCGCTTGCGCGGCAATCTGGGCTGGGTCATTGTCCGAATTCCGTTCGACGTGAAGAAAGCCTGGGGCTGCGCCCGGCCGAAAGTCCGAGGTGAAGTGAATGGAGCCGGTTTCCGCACCTCGGTCTTTCCCGAAAAAGACGGCCGTTCCTTTCTGCTGATCAATAAACAATTGCAAAAAGAGGCACGAATATTCGAAGGAGTCACCGCAAATTTCAAACTGGAGCCCGACACAGAACCGCGCGAAGTCAAGATTCCGGTGGAGCTGAGTCGAATCTTTGCCGACAGTAAGCGATTGAAGAAGTGGTTCGAATCTCTCCCCTATTCTTATCGCCGTTGGATCGCCGACTGGATCAGTGAACCCCAAAGCGCGGCCAGTCGCGAGCGCCGTGCCGATCAGATTGCCGAACGCCTGATGGAAACCATGGAGGCCGAACGCGAGCTGCCGCCGTTGATCAAGATTGCATTCGAGCGCAATCCAATCGCTCGCGAAGGCTGGAGTCGCATGACACCACGCCAACGGCGCGGCGAGCTAATGGCCGTCTTCTATTACCGAACTCCTGAGGCGCGTCAACGCCGGCTGCAGAAAACTCTCGATACGGCGAAGAGCGTCGCAACTCGCAAACTCGGGGCATCCGATTTGGCGGACGCAATTGACTGACTCTTTTCCGATTTGCGCCGCATCTCTTGCAACATGGCCACGGTAACGCTTCCGGTTGGCGCTCCCTCGCGCTCCGTTCGTCTGCTGTCGTTTGCAGCGATTTACTTTCTGTGGGGTGCGTCATTTCTGGCGATTCGCGAGATTGTCGCTACAGTTCCACCAATTCTAGCCGCGGGGTTTCGGTTCCTGAGTGCCGGTCTGATTCTCTTTGCCTGGTCGCAAATGCGCGGCGACTCGTTCCCGCGACTGCGCGAATGGCGCAGTGCGCTTCTGCTCGGAGTAGTGATGTTCGCCTGCAACTACGGGCCCTTGTTCTGGGCGGAGCAGCGCGTGCCATCGGGCGTTGCTGCAATTATCTCGGCACTGATCCCAGTCTGGGTTGGAATCTTCGAGTGGACGCGTTCCCGTTCGGCAATACCCAAAGGCCTACTCATCGGTACCGCGTGCGGGCTTGCAGGAGTGGTTGTGCTGAGTCTGGCGCCTGGACGGATTCGCGCCGAGCGCATCGATCTCGCCGGAGTTCTTGCACTGCTGATCGGTACTCTCGCATGGTCGATAGGCACCGTGTGGACGCGGCATCTCGCGCTTCCCCAATCGAGGCCGACCTCAGCCGGCATTCAGATGATGTTGGGAGGTCTTACGTTGACGGTCGTCTCTTTTCTGTCTGGCGATGCGCGAAGGTTCTCACCCGCGGAAGTGAACCTGCGCGTTGGCCTTTCGATGGCGTACCTGGTGATCGCGGCGTCAATTGTGGCGTTTACCGCATACGTCTGGCTGTTGGGACATGAGCCTGCCACACGCGTCGCAAGCTATGCGTATGTGAATCCCGTGATTGCAGTGCTGCTCGGTTGGTCGATTGGCGGCGAGAGACTTTCAATCCAGATCGTGCTGGGAATGATCTTCGTGGTCATCGGAGTGATTGCGGTTCTTCGCGGTACGGCGTCACCAACGACCCGAGCCTAGCGCCGGCTGAATAGATCATCCCCCTCGCATTCGAAAGTCTTCAGAATTTCTTTTATATTGCTAGGTCTGCTGGAAGACCAAAGGAAAAGGAATTAACAGTTGCGACTATCAATTCTTTTTTTGTCTCTTCTACTGTCCATTCTTGTTCCAGTAAATTTCGTCTCGGCGCAGTCAGGAGATACGTGGTCTTTCGCCGTTTCGGGTGACTCGCGCAACTGCGGGGATGTTGTGGTGCCGGCGATCGCCGCCGGCGTGCGTGCTGATGGCGTGAAGTTCTACTGGCATTTAGGGGATTTTCGTGCGGGTTACGATTTCGATCAGGATCTGCTCGCTGCTCCGGAGTATCGTGGGAAGCATCCGACGATCTCTGACTATCAGCGTATCGAATGGGACGACTTCATTGCGCGCCAGCTGGATCCATTCGGCGACACTCCAGTCTTTCTTGCCATTGGAAACCACGAACTTGTTCCGCCAAAGACGCGCACCGACTATTTGCAGCAATTCGCTGACTGGTTAGATACGCCGGTAATCCGAGCGCAACGCTTGCGCGATGACCCTCATGATCACAAGCTGCGCACCTACTATCACTGGATTCACAACGGAGTAGACTTTATTTCTCTCGACAATGCCTCACTCGATCAGTTCGATGAAGGTCAGATGGCGTGGATCGAACGTGTGCTGGCCCTCGATGAATCCAATTCGTCTGTACGCACCATAGTAGTCGGAATGCATGACGCCTTGCCCGACAGCATCTCCACGGGACATGGGATGAATGAATCGGCACAGATGGAACGAACCGGCCGCCGTGTCTATCAGGATTTGCTAGCCTTTCGAAGCAAAACGAAGAAGCACGTCTATGTCCTTGCCAGCCATTCGCATTTCTTCGTCGAAGATGCCTACAACGATGCCTGTCATTCGAGCCCAGAGACATTGCTTCCCGGCTGGATCGTAGGAACGGCAGGCGCGGTTCGTTATCGTTTGCCTAACAATTTGGGAGGCGCCAAACTAGCGAAGACCGACGTCTATGGATACCTCCTGGGCACAGTGCAGCCGAGCGGCGAGATCAAATTCCAATTTCGGGAAATTACTCGCGACAAGGTTCCGCAGCCTATAAATGAGCGCTATGGCGACCAGGTGCAAGCCTGCTTCACTGAGAACAAATCACCGTACACGCCTGCCGGGCCGGATTGCGTGAAATAACAGAACCGCCGGCTGAACCTGGCAATGCTGTTGGTGAAAGCCCAGCACCAAACGAGACTTGTAGCGCGCAGGCTCAAAAACCTGAGCGCCTGCCCCTACCGGCAGTGGCCCCACATGGCAAACAGAGCCAGCTTAATTAGCATCAGAAATGGCGATGAACCATTATGAGAAATATGGTGAGTACAGCAGAGCTGCGAACGCTTCCGAAACGGCAAAGACAGCTCTGATTTTTCTGGGCATCGGCATTGCCATAGGAGCGCTCATTTCGTTAGTCTTGGCTCCGCGCTCAGGCTCAGAGGTGAGACAGGCGGTTCGAGGCAAACTCGACGACGCTCGTCGCGGTCTGAGCCGACAGAGCAGCCGCGTGCGCGAGAAGGTGATGCCGATCAGCAGGTCCCGGTAACGGAACGGCCGCCGGTAGCCGTTGGCCAAGTGTTGGGCGTCCGACAGCACCAGACAGCCAAGGCGCGGACTATGCCTGCGCGGTCGCTCCAGAGAAACTAACTCGCTCCTCCCGGAGCGATTCGATTAAACATTTATGTAGAACGTAGCTCCTGATTTCGGCTTGCCAAGCGCCGGATGCTTCAAGGCCGAAAAGCTGAACTGTCGATGCTCCCGAAATGGGAATGGCTCGAGGCGGTACTCGTCGCCTGTGCGGGTTAACGTGAGCTTCGGAGAATCAAACGTAACCGATCGTCTCGATCCGCAACACAGATAAAGCGATAGCAGATCGCAGAACTGAAGTGCGTCGACGAGCCTTTCGAGTGCGGGCTCTTCCGCTTGCACCTTTGTTTTCAATCCTTGCTGCCGTTGCTTCTCCCGATTGCGAAACTTCTGCAACTTGCTTTCATCTTCACCGCCATTCCTCATTGAGATGCGTTCGAAGTGCCGGCTCACCAGGTAACCGCCAGTCGGCGAGAATTTTTCAGCCGTCTCAATGGAAGCTGTCCATGCGCGCAAGAACTCATTGGCAGTACAATCGACGAAGCTCTTCGGCTGGGCTTTCGGATTAGCGCGGAGCTGTTGGATTTGGTCCGCGTCAGCCATACTCCAGCCGGAATCGTGCAGTGCGATTGCGCGCGCTACGGTGACATCAATGGGACCAAACAGGTCGTCGCGCAACGACGACGCCAGCTCACCGGAAAGTGCAGCGTGCGCCGGCTGTGTTACTAACCAGTACGATGATGCTGGTTGCAGCTGGCGTTCTTCCACCGCGCGCCACGCATCGAGCGAATCTCTCTTGGTTTCATCAACAATCGGAAAAATGACCATCGGCTACTTGAGTCGCTTAGGTTTGCTGCTGATTGCTTTTCAAAAACGTAACTGATGCTGATAATAGATGGTTGAGACGCCGCTTCCAATTCTCCCTGTTCGCTGCCTCTCTGATTCTTATTCTTGGATTTACGGCGTGCAACGGCAAGCCCTCCAAGCAGCCTCGTCCGCTGACTGCTCAGGAACTTCGCGGGCGCGAAATCTTCGCCGCCAACTGTGCCATATGCCACAACGCTTATAAGCGGGAGCCTCTGCAGGGTCCGCCACTAGTGGGCATGTTTTCCAAGCAGGCTTTGCCGAGCGGCATGCCCGCTACTGACCAGCACGTGCGCAACACAATTCTCACCGGGCGGCGCAACATGCCTCCGTTCAATGGCGTGCTCGATGACAAGCAGATTGACGACTTGCTTGCGTTCCTACATACCCTTTGAGGGCTGCGGGATGCCTCGTCTCGTACAATAGAACCAGCATGGCGGCCTTTGCCGAACTCGTTCAAATCGATGTTGCTCCGCGTGTGCCGAAGCCCAAGCCGGATTGGCTGAAGGCTCGCGCGCCCATGGGCGAGAACTATCACGAGTTGAAAAAGCTGGCGCGTAAGCTGGATCTGCACACGGTGTGCGAGTCGGCCCAGTGTCCGAATATCGGCGAGTGCTGGAACTATCGCACGGCGACTTTCATGCTGCTTGGCAATTTGTGCACTCGGCGCTGTGGCTTTTGCGCCGTGCCAAAAGGTAGGCCGGAGCCGATCGACCTTGACGAGCCTCGCCGAGTCGCCGAAGCCGTTGCGACGCTCGGATTGAAGCATGCGGTCATCACCAGCGTAAATCGCGATGATGACAACATCGGCGCGGCTACGGTGTTCGCCGAAACCATCCGCCAATTACGCGAGCAGGCTCCCGGATGTCAGGTGGAGGTTCTCATTCCCGATTTTCAGGGAAGAGATGACGCGTTGAAGATCGTGCTCGAGGCCAAGCCTGAAGTCCTGAATCACAATACCGAAACGGTACCGCGTCTATATCGCGCGGTTCGCTCCGGCGCGCGCTATGAGCGCACGCTGAAGCTGTTGGAAAACGTGAAGACCTTTGCTCCGGCCATGGTTTCGAAGACCGGAGTGATGGTCGGCATCGGAGAGACCACCGAGGAACTGATCGACGTATTCCACGATCTGGCGGCAGTGAAAGTGGATATCCTCACCATCGGCCAGTATCTCCGACCCTCACGCGACCACCTGCCCATGACCCGCTATTACCATCCAGACGAGTTCCGCTTCCTCAAGGAAGAGGCCCTGAAGATGGGCTTCCGGCATGTGGAGTCTGGCCCATTGGTCCGCTCCTCCTATCACGCCCACGAACAGGCGGAATCGACCCGGCTCGTCACCTTGAGCTAGCCTGCCTCCTGGCTAAGTAACCTAGAAAATAGTTACGCGTCGCTAACATCAATGTTGTATGCTCCTGAAACACACTCAGGCGGAATATGCCGGCAAAGGTGAAGAAGGCCAAGGCGCGGCCGAAGCGCACTATTCTGGCCGCCACGGACGACCATCCTCTTGGTCTGTGGGTCGATAAAGAGCTGTTGCGCAAGCACACGCAGCAGACGCCGCGCACGATTATCCACGGACACTCCGAGGCCGCTGGCAATCGCTATCTTGAACTCGCCGATCTCGTTTTGGGAAACGGCAAGAAGAAAAAATTGTCGACGAAGCGGGAAATTTGACAGAGAGTTCGCGCTCCCTGTAATCTCACTGTCACAGAGATGAAACAGCTTCACCATCACCGCCATCATCATCACGTGACCAACGTGTCGGCGGATCATCTCTAACGAATTCAAAGTAATCCAAGAGATTCAAGACCCGCTGACGCATCTGCTCAGCGGGTTTCGTGTTTTTGCCTTCTGTGCGGATTGAGCGGTACCGGAGAGGAAATGATCAACATCGATTTCGAAAAAATGGAAGGCCTGGTTCCTGTGGTAGTCCAGGACAATGCCAACGGCGATTTGCTGATGGTCGGCTTTGCCAACGCCGAAGCGTATAAGTGCACGCTTGACACGGGATACGTAACTTTCTTCAGCCGCACGAGGCAGAAGCTATGGATGAAAGGCGAGACTTCAGGCAATCGCTTGCGCGTGATCTCCGCAGCCACCGACTGCGACAACGACTGCCTGCTCTTTCGCGTGATAGTGGAAGGCGACGGATTAGTCTGTCACGAAGGTACGCGCTCCTGCTTCACCAAAGACATCGAAGTCACGCCGGCTCTCGAGGTGAAGCGATGAAGATTCGGCTCGGCATTCCCAAAGGCAGCCTGCAAGATGCGACCATCGCCCTCTTCGGACGCGCGGGATTCAACATTTACGCTAACGGGCGCTCATATTTTCCCGGCATCGACGATCCTGAAATTGAATGCATGCTGATCCGCGCGCAGGAGATGGCGCGATACGTGGAACACGGATTTCTCGATGCTGGCCTGACAGGTCGTGACTGGGTCATGGAAAGCGGGCTCGAAGTCGAAACCGTCACGGATCTCGTTTACGCCAAGCAGAGTCGCGGTAAAGTGCGATGGGTACTGGCGGTTCCACAGGATTCCCGTTTTGAAAAGCCAGAAGATCTGCGCGATTGCATCATTGCGACTGAGCTGGTCAATACCACGAAGAATTATTTCGCATCAAAGAACATTCCCGTCAAAGTCGAGTTCTCATGGGGAGCAACGGAGGTGAAGCCTCCCATCCTGGCGGATGGCATTGTCGAGGTAACCGAAACCGGAAGCTCCCTTCGGGCCAATCGCTTGCGCATTATCGAGACGGTTTGCGAGTCTCAAACACAGCTCATTGCCAACAGGAAAGCCTGGCAATCTCCGGAAAAACGAAAAAAAATCGAGAACATCGCGCTGATGCTTCGGGGCGCCATCGATGCGCAAGGCCGCGTCGGCCTAATGCTCAACGTGCGCAAATCCGATTTAGCACAGGTGCTCAGCGTGCTGCCTGCACTCAATAGTCCGACAGTTTCTGAGCTCAGCGATCGCGAATGGGTCGCGGTGAATACGATTCTTGAAGAGAGCGTCGTGCGCGATGTTCTGCCGAGGCTAAGAGACGCGAAAGCGAGTGGGATTGTCGAATATCCACTAAATAAGATCGTGATGTAGGAATCATGAAGCTCATCATCGCCAAACGCAGTAGCGCGACCCTTACAAAGCTCGCGAATCGCGGAGCTCTCGACCTTGCGCGCGTCGAAAAGCCTACAGCGAAGATCGTAAACGACGTGCGCAAGCGCGGCGATTCCGCCCTGCTGCGCTATGCGAGCAGGTTTGATGGCTTCGAAGGCAAGAGTATTCGCGTGAGCCAAGGAGAAATCGACTCCGCCTGGCAGCAAGTTACGCCCGACTTCCGCCACGCGCTGGAAACCGCGGCGACAAACATCCGGCGCTTTTGCGAGTGGCAGCGTCCACAGGAGTGGATTCGCGAAGTGCAACCCGGCGTAAAGCTGGGCCAACTCGTCAGAGCCATCGATGCAGTCGGCTGCTATGTTCCTGGCGGACGTCATCCGCTTCCTTCCACGCTGCTAATGACTGTAATTCCAGCGCAGATCGCCGGCGTGCCGCGAATCGTGGTCGTCTCTCCGCGACCTGCGCCGGAGACTCTAGCCGCTGCGGCACTGCTCGGAGTGAAAGAGTTCTACTCGATCGGAGGTGCGCAGGCAATCGCCGCACTCGCATATGGCACGAAATCTGTCGCAAGAGTGAACAAGATAGTCGGACCAGGAAATGCATTTGTGACCGCTGCGAAAAAGCTGGTTGCTTTCGATTGCTCAATCGACATGCTCGCTGGGCCGACCGAGGCCTTAGTCGTGGCTGAGAACGGAAACGCGTCCTTTATCGCCGCCGACCTTGTCGCTCAAGGTGAGCATGATCCTGATGCAGTACCCCTTTTTGTGACTTCGAACAAGAAATTGGCGGAGCAGGTGATCGCTGAAACGAAGCGTCAATCCAAGAGCAATCGAGTAGCGCGCGAAGCCCTTAAGCGAAACGGCTACGCGATCTTGTCAGAATCCCCAGACGATTCCATGCGTATCGCGAATCTGCTGGCGCCCGAGCACATCACTGTTCCCAACGCGTCATCGCTCGCCGACGTTCACTCGGCAGGTTCCGCTTTCGTCGGCGAGTTTTCGCCTCAGGCTGCCGGCGATTATGCGGCAGGTCCAAATCACGTTTTGCCCACAGGCGCTTGTGCCCGGTTCCGCGGAGGGTTGAGCGTCTTCGATTTTGTGAAGCTAATTACAGTGCAGGAGCTCTCGGCGCGCGGCTTAGGAGCCATTGCGCGTGAGGTCACGACCATGGCTCGAGCCGAGGGTTTGCTTGCGCACGCGCAGTCAATTGCCGTGAGGGCGGAAGCGTGACGGAGAAGGTTCTGCAGGCGCGCGAAGCTGTGCGAAAGATGAAGGAATACCATCCTCCGCTCAGCGGACGCGACGGTCTGCGCCTCGACTTCAACGAAAATACCGAGGCCCCTTCTCCAAAAGTCGCAGAGATTCTACAGAACATCGCAGGCGGGGAATTGACGAAGTATCCAGAGCGCGCGCCGCTCGAGGCTCTCGTCGCCAAGTACCTTCGCCTCACCGCACCGCAAGTGCTTCTTACTAATGGCGTCGACGAAGCCATTCACCTGCTCTGTGAGACATATCTTGAACCGGGACACGAAGTGATCATCGTTGTCCCAACTTTCTCGATGTATGAGATCTACGCGCAGAGCACCGGCGCGGCCGTTATCTCGATCGAGGCAGACCCGGGCGATGGATTCAAGTTTCCCATAGATCAGGTGCTGTCCCGAATCGGTCCGAAGACGCGGCTCATCGCGGTGGCCAGCCCGAATAATCCAACCGGAACTCTCGTTTCACGCCAGGATCTACTCAAGCTAGCCGACGCCGCACCCCAAGCTGCTCTATTGGTGGATGAGGCATATCACGAGTTCTGTGGCGAGACGGTTCTTGGTTCAGTTAACCGTTTTCGTAACGTGTTTGTCGCCAGAACATTCTCCAAGGCTTATGGCCTCGCCGGGTTGCGTATCGGAGTGCTCGCCGGCACTGAATCCCAGATGCAAATGGTGCGCAAGGTTAGCTCGCCGTACAACGTGAATGGCGTTGCATTAGCCTGTCTTCCTGCTGCGCTCGCCGATCGCGCATTCGTGGAGAGCTATGTGCACCAGGCAGTCCAGGGACGCGGGCGCCTGATGATCCAGCTAGCCTGCCATGGGATCCCATATTGGATCAGCCAAGCAAACTTTGTTCTGGCAAAAATCGGGGCGCGTCACGCCGACTTTGTAACCGAAATGAAAAAGCGCGGCATTCTCGTGCGTGACCGCAGCAACGATTCTGGGTGCGAAGGCTGCGTGCGCATGACGGTGGGAGCCGCCGAGCATACCGACCGCCTTCTGCAAACGCTTCCCAAGGTCTTGAAGGCCATCGATTGGGTGGCTCCGGAGAAATCTCCGACGCCGGCTCAAGCTGGGAGTGCGTCATGAGAACAGCCAAGCTGCAGCGCAATACAACTGAAACAAAAATCTTGCTGGCGCTGAACATTGACGGCCGTGGCAAGTACGACGTCTCCACTGGTATTCGATTTTTCGATCATATGCTGGAGTTGTTCACGCGACACGGAGCGTTCGATCTTCGGCTCAAGTGCGACGGCGATCTGGATGTCGATCAGCATCACAGCGTGGAGGACGTGGGCATTGCGCTCGGTGAGGCGTTCGATCGCGCTCTGGGAGATCGGAAAGGCATTCTGCGAGCAGGCTACTTCCTCATGACCATGGACGAGACGCTCGGGCTAGCCGCGGTTGATCTCAGCGGACGAGCTTCTGTTGTGGTGGATACGAAAGTTCGCACACGGCTCGTCGGGGATTTCCAGTCAGAACTCACTCATGATTTCTTCGAAGGCTTCGCCCGCGGCGCTCGCGCAAACGTGCATGTGAAGACGCTCTACGGCCGCTCCAATCATCACAAGCTGGAATCTCTCTTCAAAGCATTTGCACGCGCTCTACGATTCGCTTGTTCGCGAGATAAGCGGCTGGCGAAGATGCTCCCCAGCACCAAGGGGCTGCTGTGATCGCGATTATCGACTACAAAGCGGGCAATCTGGCCTCGGTGAAGAAAGCGTTTGATCACCTCGGTGCCGAGTCGGTTGTCACCTGCGATCCCGAGGCTGTAAAGGGAGCGGACAAGCTGGTTCTTCCTGGCGTGGGTCACTTCGCAGCGACAGCCGAACTGAGCCGTAGCGGATTGCGCCGCGCGATCCAGGAGCGAATCGCCGCCGGTAAGCCCTTTTTGGGAATTTGTGTGGGTATGCAGTGGATGCTCACCGGCAGCAGCGAAGCTCCCGACACTCCGGGCCTCGGAGCCATTCCGTCGACGTGCGACCGCTTCGCTGCCTTAGCGGCAAAGGTTCCACACGTCGGCTGGAATCGCATCGCGAAGGTCCGCAATTCCGGGTTGCTGAATGGAATTGAATCGGGATCCTTCGTCTATTACTCGCACTCGTATTGTGCGCCAGTTACTGCCGAGACGGTCGCAACCACTGAGTACGCAGGAACATATTCGGCTGCTTTGGAGCACGGCAACATATTCGGCGTACAGTTCCATCCGGAAAAATCGGGCGACGTGGGATTGAAGCTGCTTCGAAATTTTGTGGAGTTCTAAAGACGATTTCAGCACGGAGATAGAAAGTCATGGAGGGAAGTCTTCCATTCTCCCTTCCCAGCATTCCGGAATAGGAACAAGAAGCTTTCCCGTGTCTCCGTTGTGAAAAAGAATCAATGCTGACTAAACGCATTATTGCCTGCCTCGACGTTGATGCTGGACGCGTGGTGAAAGGCACTCAATTCGTGAACTTACGCGATGCAGGCGATCCAGCGGAGCTGGCGCGCGCGCACGCCGAATCGGGAGCGGACGAAATCGTACTGCTCGACATCACCGCCACACACGAGAAGCGCGGCACACTTATTGAGACCGTGCGCCGCACCGCACGCGAGCTATTTATTCCGTTCACAGTTGGCGGAGGCATTCGCACGCTTGCCGACGCCGAATCCATCTTCGAAGCAGGCGCTGACAAGATCAGCATTAACTCCGCCGCAATTCGGAATCCTGGATTGATCGAGCAGATTGCTGTTCGCTTCGGATCTCAGGCGGTGATTGTCGCCATCGATGCGCGTCTCGGCAACAATGGTCATCGTTACGACGTATACGTCGCGGGCGGGCGAACCCCTGCTGGCCGCACTGCCACTGAGTGGGCCGTCGAGGCAGAAGAACGTGGGGCGGGCGAGATTCTCCTCACGTCGATGAATCGTGACGGCACCGGCAGCGGCTTTGATTGCCAACTTACATCGCAAGTCAGCTCCGCCGTACAAATTCCGGTGATCGCCTCAGGCGGCGCAGGCAATGCAGAACACTTCGTGGATGTCTTTCGTGCCGGTAGGGCTGACGCTGCCCTCGCAGCCTCGATATTCCATTTTGGGATTGAGAATATTCGTGCTCTAAAACTTGTGTTGCAGAATGAAGGAATTCCGATGAGGCTGCCGTGCTGATTCCTTCTATTGACCTCATGGGAGGCAAGATCGTTCAACTTGTGCAGGGCGCACGCAAAGCGCTCGAATTCGAAGATTTCCCGCAATGGGTCCGTCGCTTCAGCAAGTTTCCGATAGTCCAGGTGATCGATCTGGATGCGGCGATGGGCAAGGGAGACAATCAACAGCTTGTAAAGGGGCTCTGTGCCGAACTGCCATGCCAGGTTGGCGGTGGACTGCGAACGATCGAAGCGGCACGACAAGTGCTCCAATGGGGAGCGAAGAAAGCAATCATCGGCTCATCTCTGTTTTTGGGAGCTGACGTGAACATCCGATTTGCGATAGATCTTGCGGATCAGCTCAGCGCGGACCAGCTTATCTTTGCAGTGGATTCTCGGGGAGGATACGTTTCGGTAAAGGGTTGGAAAGAGAGCACAGGATTACGCCCGGCCGATGCCATGCGCACACTGGAGCCATTCTGCTCCGCGTTTCTCTACACGCATATCGACACGGAAGGAATGATGCAGGGATTTCCATTTTCGGTTCTCGACGATCTATGCAATGCCACGCAAAACAAGTTGATCGTCGCGGGCGGAATCAAGTCTGCCGAAGAAGTTCAGCGACTCGATGAATTGGGAATTGACGCCGTTGTCGGAATGGCGATCTATACGGGCGTGCTGCAAGCCTGACTCATGGAGTAACGCGCAGAACCTCTTCCATCACTGCATCGTGGAACGCCGGCCGCACATGTTTGATCAGCTTCGATTCGTTGCCGGGCCACGTGCGGTTAGTCAGCAGCGCAATCGCGATTTTTTGCTCGCCATCGATCCACAATGAAGTGCCCGTGTATCCCAAGTGTCCAAAAGAGGAAGACGAGAAGTTGTGGCCGGCTTGCGATGGCGGCGAGGGAGTGTCCCACCCTAGAGCTCGCGACGTACCTGGAGGAGAAGGTTGCCGCCGCGTGAACAACGATACGGTTTCTTTCTGGAAGATCTCCGCCCCAAATCCGAGCATAGCTGCGGAAAATGACATCAAGTCTGCCGTATTTCCAAAAGCCCCGGCATGTCCCGAGACCCCACCCATCACGCTGGCATTCTCGTCATGAACTTCACCTTGAACTACACGATGGCGGAATGTTCGATCGTCGCGCGTGGGCGGAATCTGCCCGCGAAAGCGCTCGGCAGGCCGGAAGCACGTAGACTTCATGTGCAATGGCCCAAAAATCTCGCGACCGCAATATGTGTCGAGCGGGTCTCCTGCAATCCTTTCCAGAATCTCGCCCAGCAGGATGAATCCGATGTCGCTGTATTCGGCATGCGTACCGGGATCGGCATTGAGGGGAACCTTCAATGCTAAAAGCATCAGTTCTTGTCGAGAACGCGCAAGCTCGAAGAGACGCTCGTAAGCGGGCAAACCGGAGGAATGAGCGAGCAGCATCTCAATGGTGATTCTTGCCCGTCGCTCATCAGCGGAGGAAAATTCCGGCAGAACGTCTACGACTCTTTGCTTGAGGTTGAGTTGTCCGCGATCGTAGAGCAGCATTGCCATGGCGGTCGTGGCAACCACTTTTGTTACTGATGCCAGATCAAAGACAGTCGAGAGCGTCACGTCCTCAACAGCTTCGTCGTATGTGAAACGCCCAATGGCTCCCTGCAGCACGATATTCCCATGCCGGGAAACCGCAAACGCTGCTCCAGGAAAACCGTGTTGGGCGATGCCGCTAGCCAGCACAGCAAGCGCGTTGCTGCCGGAGTATCCGGGACCGCGTCGGATCGCGCAACCCGGAGCATTTCCGACAACCTCGAATCCATGAGCTCGCGGCAAGGTTTCCATCATGAGCAGTGTAAGTGAAGTGCAAACTGATCTGCTCACACTGAAACGCGAATGATTCGGCGTCGGCCAGTTTTTCCTTGGGAGGAGTGCAGATGGATCAGCGCCGAACAGAGGCGGTGAATGTTGCTGTTTCCGCTACAATGCGCAGCTTATGAGTTCTCGCAACACCTTGATCACAGCACTTGCGCTGCTCATGCTCTGTGCGCCTTCATACGCGCAAAGAGCTCTTACGTTGGCCTACCAACTCACACATGTTGATACCGGTGAGCCGTTCCCATCGCCAGACGGGAAGAAGATTTTGTTCGAGAGCTCGGTCGCGGGACACTACGAGCTGTTCACCATGAATCCAGACGGAACAGAGGTAATTCAGCTTACGCGCAGCGGCACGAACCATGACACTCCGTCATGGTCGCCTGATGGTCGAAAGATCGCTTTCGTCTCAGACCGAAATGGGCATGAGGTGATTTACGTCATGAACGCGGATGGCAGCGACGAGCAGCCGATGACCAGCGTGACCGCAGATTCGATTCATCCAAACTGGTCTCCCGACAGTCGGAAGTTGATCTACTGCGCCGATGATGATTTGCATCCTCCAAAAAAGAATGAAGCTCCCATTTATGTCCTCGATCTCCAGAGCAGGCAAACTACAACTCTTATTTCCGGAGGAACAAACACTTATCCATCATGGTCTCCCGACGGCAGCAAAATCGCGTTTCGCAAAATGCTGGGTGAGATGAACTCAGAGGTATTCGTCGCAAACAGCGACGGCAGTGGCCAGCGGAATCGTACGAATCACCCCGCATTTGACGGTTGGCCGGCATGGTCGCCTGACGGAAAGCAGATTGTGTTTGCGTCAAACCGTCGTGCGAACTATCAGATATTCCTGATGAACGCTGACGGCAGCAATGTCCGTCTCCTGGCAAATACTGAAGGTCGGGCCACGGAGCCACGTTGGTCGGTCGACGGCAAGATGGTCTACTTCACGAATTGCCGAAAAGTTGATTTCGGAATTGATTGTCAGATTATGGCAGCGAAAGCTGAGTAGCTTACTTGAAGGTAGCTTCAGCGGCGGCGCGGGCATTGTTCACTGCATCATGATCCGGGGGCTGGCTGGGATCGGAACTCGTTAGCACGAGGTTGTGATCCTGCTTCACTGCCATCACGTAACTCATGAGCTGCGCGAACTCGCGCTGGTCAGCCGCGCTCGCGGCTGATCGTCGCGCCATATCCATAGCCACGTCGGCGTTGGCAATGCGCGTCTGAAACTCCGATTCCGATTCAGCATCCTGCGCGCTTTCGATCCGAGTGAGCGCCGTTTTGCCGAGCTGATGGAAAGATGCGGAGACGGTCGCCGCGTGTCCGCTCGGAGCTAGCTGGACGACGGCGTACCAGATCAGCGCCGCCAGCGACATTACCAGGAAACAGACGCGCAGCTTCATGAGGTCATCTTCGCGGAGGTTTGCGGCTGCGAGGTAATTACGAAAGTCACATTTGCCAGCACCTAACAAATCCAGCTGACAATCGCGGTACTAGCGCCGGACCTGCGAGAGAAACTAATTTGCCCGCATCAACCCTGCCGTTTTCCAGCTGGCGATAATCCGGTAGAAACTCTTCAGCTCATCGCCTTGCCGAGAGCTGCCGGCGCCCAGTCACCCAGATTCTCGATTTTCGGGGGGGTGAAAACGTCCTCTTAAGCCTTGCAACCTGGTAGTTAGCCCTAATAAAATAAAACCAGACTGTTTCAGTCCTGTTTGCCTCATATAGCCAAGTTGCTGAAAACACGATGATTCGCTTAGGTAAGCTTACCGATTACGGGCTGGTGTTGATGACCTGCATGGCGCGGGAGCACGAACGACAGCTGCACACGGCGAGAGACTTGGCCGACAAGTCACGGCTTCCTCTGCCCACCGTAAGCAAGCTCCTTAAACAGCTCATGCAGGGCGGTCTACTAGTTTCGCATCGCGGCATTAAGGGCGGGTACAGCCTCTCGCGGGTACCTGAAGCGATTTCTGTCGCGGACATCGTTGCCAGTCTCGAAGGTCCTATCGCTCTCACCGATTGCAGTACCGACATCGAGGGCGTCTGCGAGATCGAGACGTGCTGCCCGATCAAGAGCAATCAGCGAATCATCAGCAAAGTTGTGCGCGGGGCGCTGGAGAAGGTGATGCTGGCGGATTTAGTTCAACCTATGCAGCTCACCGTCATCAAAGACGCGGAAGGTCACCAGGTGCCAGCAGTCAGGTTCCATTCTGGGAGAGTGCAATGAGCACGAACGTAAATGCGATTCGAGATTTAGCCGAGCGCGAATATAAATGGGGATTCATTACCGACGTTGAAGAAGAGCGGATCCCGAAAGGCCTGAATGAAGACATCATTCGGCTGATCTCGGCCAAGAAGCACGAACCGGAGTTCATGCTGGAGTGGCGCCTTAAGGCCTATCGCTACTGGGCTTCGCAGGAGAAAGCTGCCGCGGAGCCGACCTGGGCAAACATCAAGTACGGTCCGATCGACTATCAGGGAATCACGTACTACTCGGCGCCAAAGCAGAAGCCGAAACTTGAAAGCCTGGACCAGCTCGATCCCGAGATTCTTCGCACCTATGAAAAGCTCGGCATTCCGCTGCAGGAGCAGAAGATGCTGGCTGGAGTCGCGGTCGACGCCGTGTTCGACAGTGTTTCCGTCGCGACCACCTTCAAGCATAAGCTCGCCGAAGCCGGCGTGATCTTCTGTTCGTTCTCGGAAGCGGTGCAGAAACATCCTGAGTTGGTACAGAAGTATCTCGGCTCAGTCGTGCCCTATACCGACAACTTCTTTGCCGCATTGAACGCAGCAGTCTTCAGCGACGGATCGTTTGTTTACGTGCCCAAGGGCGTGCGCTGCCCAATGGAGCTTTCGACGTACTTCCGCATTAACGCGGCCGAAACCGGACAGTTCGAGCGCACGCTGATTGTCGCCGACGAAGGCGCATACGTCAGCTATCTCGAAGGCTGCACCGCTCCGATTCGTGATGAGAACCAGCTTCACGCTGCGGTCGTCGAGTTGGTCGCGCTCGACGACGCGCAGATCAAGTACTCGACGGTGCAGAACTGGTATCCCGGCGACAAGGAAGGTAAAGGCGGGATCTACAACTTCGTTACCAAGCGCGGCAAGTGCCAGGGCGTGAACTCGAAGATTTCCTGGACGCAGGTAGAAACCGGCTCGGCGATCACTTGGAAGTATCCGAGCTGCATTCTGCAGGGTGAGAACTCTGTGGGCGAGTTCTATTCCGTGGCGCTGACGAACAATTATCAGCAAGCGGATACGGGCACGAAGATGATCCATATTGGGAAGAACACCAAGAGCACGATCGTCTCGAAGGGTATTTCCGCCGGGCATGGACAGAACACGTATCGCGGACAGGTGAAGATCCTCAAAGGAGCACAAGGCGCTCGCAACTACACGCAATGCGACTCGCTGCTGATCGGCGACAAGTGCGGCGCGCACACGTTCCCATACATCGAGGTCAAGAATGCGTCAGCGCGTATGGAGCACGAGGCTTCGACTTCGAAGATCGGCGAAGA
The DNA here is from genome assembly GCA_964476905.1 of uncultured Terriglobales bacterium. Classification (GTDB taxonomy): domain Bacteria; phylum Acidobacteriota; class Terriglobia; order Terriglobales; family Acidobacteriaceae; genus Gp1-AA112. Next base: position 6,801 of record CAYZHX010000012.1, on the reverse strand, counting down.
CCAGCTCTTTTATCTACGCCAGCGGGGATTGAAAGCCGAAGATGCGGTCTCAATGATCGTGAATGGTTTCTGCAAGCGAGTGTTCCGCGAGCTGCCAATGGAATTTGCGGTTGAGGCGCAAAAGCTGTTGAGCGTGAGCCTCGAAGGCAGCGTGGGATAAAGAGCTTCGCGGACGGTCAGGAGTTCACGCATTCAGAAGGTCCAAAGAAGACTGTCATCCTGAGCGCCGCTTTTGCGCGAAGGACCTGCCGCGATGCTTAGGGCTTTAATTCTGCGGGCATGGCTCTTGTACCAAGAATTCCGGTTTAGGTCGAGGAGCCACGTGAGTGCATTTAAGTCGGAATCATTCCGGGAGATCCTTCGCCTACGAGGGACTCAGGATGTCTTATTGAAATTTGCGGATTTATACAAAGGATTGTTGGACGAAAGAGGAATGAATGAGCTTACTGGAAATTAAGGATCTGCACGTGACCGTGGGCGGTCACGAGATCCTCAAAGGCATAAACCTGACGGTGAACCCGGGCGAAGTGCATTCCATTATGGGACCCAATGGTTCCGGAAAGAGCACCCTGGCTCAAGTCCTGGCGCGCCGCGAGAGCTATGAAGTCACCTCCGGCGAAATTCTTTTCGAAGGCAAAGACCTGCTCGCGATGAAAGCCGAAGACGCGGCGTGCGAAGGCGTCTTTATGGCCTTCCAATATCCGGTCGAGATTCCCGGCATCAGCAACGCGTATTTCATGCGCTCGGCTGTGAACGCGACTCGCAAGTATCACGGAGATGACGAGATGGATGCGATGGACTTCATCCCACTCTATCGTGAAAAGATGAAGCTGCTGGATATGGACGAGAAGTTCACCAACCGCTCGGTGAACGAAGGCTTCTCCGGCGGCGAGAAGAAGCGCAACGAGATTCTGCAGATGGCGCTGCTCGAGCCCAAGCTCGCGGTTCTCGACGAGACGGATTCGGGACTCGACATCGACGCGCTGCGCATCGTCGCCAAAGGTGTGAACGCCATGCGTAGCCCGAAGCGCGCAATGATCGTCGTCACGCACTATCAGCGGCTGCTGAACTACATCGTTCCCGATTTTGTACACGTCCTGGTGAATGGGCGCATCGTGCGCTCCGGCGGTAAGGAGCTGGCGCTTGAACTCGAAGAGAAGGGCTACGGCTGGATCGAAGGCGCCGAGCCCATCAGCGCGTAAGAAAGGTGATGCAGAAGGTGATCGCTCCGGTTAAGGAACTGCAAACATATCTCGAGACCTTCAGCGACTTCGAGAAGGTTGCCGTGGGCCACGACCAGCCGTGGCTGCGCAACCTGCGCGCCGAAGCCTTCGCGCGCTTCTGCGAGGTTGGCCTGCCTACCACGCGCGACGAAGACTGGCGCTTCACGAATACTTCGACAATCGCACAGACGCGGTTTCGTCTCGCGCCGCAGACTCGAGTAGCCAAGGACAGCATTGCAGGTCTGCGGTTCGCGGAAGCAGCCTGTCAACTGGTTTTCATGAACGGCCACTTCGCTTCCGAACTCTCATCCTTGGACAAGTTGCCGAACGGCGTGACCGTTAGGGGACTGGCTAAGGAAATCGCCGCGAAGACCTCTCACGTTGAAAACCATCTCGGGCGCTATCTCAACATTCAGCGCGACGCGTTCTGCGCGCTGAACACTGCATTTGCGGAAGATGGTGCGTTCGTTCATGTGCGCCGCGGAGCTGTGGTCGAGCAGCCGATTTATCTGCTCTTCATTTCTACTGCGACCGAGTCGCCGAGCATGAATCATCCCCGTAATCTCTTCTTAGTTGAGGAGGAGAGTCAGGTTGCGATTGTTGAAGACTACTTGTCACTCGGCGATACCGCCGGCTCGCTCTGCAACACGGCCACTGAATTGGTTGCGAAGGACGGAGCAATCGTCTCCCACTACATGATCGAGCGCGAGCACAAGCAGTCGTTCAACATCTCGACGCTGCGGCTTGAACTCGGAAGAAATGCGAACGTCGCATCGCACTCTGTGCTTCTCGGCGGAGGCATCGTACGAAATAACGTTCATCCGGTGCTCGCCGGAGAAGGCGGCGAGTGCGTGATCAATGGCTTGTTTGTCGGCAGCGGCAAGCAGCATCTCGATAACTACATGCTGGTCGAGCACGCGCAGCCGCATTGCAGCAGCCGCCAGTTCTATAACGGGATTCTGGACGACAGCGCGCATGGCGTCTTTCACGGACGCATCATCGTCCACAAAGACGCGCAGAAGACAGATGCCAAGCAGACCAACCGCAACCTGCTGCTGTCGGACAATGCCCAGATTGACACCAAACCGCAGCTCGAGATCTACGCCGACGATGTGAAGTGTACGCACGGCGCAACTATCGGCCAGATTGAAGAGAATGCCCTCTTTTATCTACGCTCGCGGGGCATCGACGAGGTCTCCGCCCGCAAGCTGTTGCTGATGGCGTTTGCCAACGAGTGTCTCGACCGCATGAGGGAAGATTCGGTTCGCAGCGGCATCGAGAAGCTCCTCAGTAATCTGCAGTTTGGTTCTGGATCAGAATCGAAGACACCGAATGCCTCGGCTAGCGGGCGCAATTGGCAGGAGGTTGGATGACGACGGCAGCCAAGACGCTCTCACGCGAGCCCGGTCCGGTGCTCGTCCAGTCACCGACTTTCGACGTGGAAAGCGTGCGCCGCGAGTTTCCCATTCTGAACCAGAAAATCCGCGGCAAGGCTCTCGTCTATCTCGATAATGCTGCGACCTCGCAGAAGCCGCAGCCGGTCATCGATGCCATTGCTCGTTATTACCAGAGCGGCAATGCCAACATCCACCGCGGCGTTCACTTTCTTTCCGAGCACGCCACCGGAGAGCATGAAGCGGCACGACAAGCAGTGCGGCAGTTCATTAACGCTGCACGAACAGAAGAACTCATTTTCGTACGCGGCACGACAGAAGGCATCAACCTCGTAGCTCAGACCTACGGACGCGCTCACGTCGGTGCAGGCGATGAAGTCCTCGTCAGCGCGATGGAGCATCATTCAAACATCGTTCCCTGGCAGATCTTGTGTGAGCAGCAAGGCGCGAAATTACGCGTGATCCCGATCAACGATCAAGGCGAATTGTTGCTGGATGAATTCGAGAAAATGATTGGCCCGCGCACGAAGATTGTCGCTGTCGCTCATGTCTCAAACGCGCTCGGCACCGTTAGCCCGATTCGGGAAATCGTGAAGATCGCTCACGCCCATAACGTTCCTGTGGTCGTGGATGGCGCGCAAGCTGTTCCTCACATCAAGGTCGATGTTCAAGATCTGGATTGCGATTTCTACGCCTTTTCCGGCCACAAGATGTATGGGCCGATGGGGATCGGCGTCTTTTACGGAAAATTCAAGCTGCTCGAAGCCATGCCGCCATATCAAGGCGGCGGCGACATGATTCGCTCCGTCACCTTTGAGAAGACGCAGTACAACACGCTGCCCTTCAAGTTCGAAGCCGGCACTCCTGACGTTGCAGGCGCGATCGGCCTGGGTGCTGCAATCAAGTACTTAAACGGCGTCGGAATCGAGAACGTCGCCGCGCACGAGCATGAGTTGCTTGAGTACGCAACGCAGGCTCTTGCGGGACTTCCCGGAATTCGCATCATCGGCAACGCGAAGAACAAAGCCGCGGTGCTTTCATTCGTGATGGAAGGCGTGCATCCGCACGACATCGGTACGATTCTCGATCAGGAAGGAATCGCCGTTCGCACCGGACATCACTGCGCCCAACCGATCATGCAGCGCTTCGGTATTCCCGCAACTGTGCGTGCTTCGTTCGGGCTCTACAACACGAAAGCGGAGGTCGATGCGCTGGTGGCTGGCATCAAGAAAGTGCAGGAGGTCTTCGCCTGATGGCCGATCTGCGCGAGCTATATCAGGAAGTGATCCTGGAACACAGCAAGGCGCCGCGCAATTACCGCGAGCTGCCGTCGGCCAATCACAAGGCCGAAGGCTTTAACCCGCTCTGCGGCGATCACTTCACACTGTACCTTGATCTCGACGGCGATACGATTCGTGACATCGGATTTCAAGGCTCAGGCTGCGCGATTTCGAAGGCTTCGGCCTCGATGATGACCCAGAGCGTGAAAGGCAAGAGCAAGCAGGAAGCCGAGAAACTTTTTTCCGAGTTCCACAAGCTTGTGACAGGCCAGGCGAATGGAAACCATGCTGATGTAGGCAAGCTGGCAGCATTCTCCGGAGTTTCGGAATTTCCCGTGCGCGTGAAATGCGCGACGTTGGCCTGGCATACGTTGCATGCCGCATTGGAAGGAAAACAGGATGCGGTTTCCACGGAGTAGATAGTCTCGTCCCTGGATGGAGTATGGAGTGAGGTTCGCCTGGGCTTTTACCATCGCATTGATGATCACGAGTCTCGCAGTTGCCCTGTCCAGCGCTCCCCATCTAGTAAGGCTGGGAATGGCCTTAGCTCCAGGGCTGCTCTTGGCTGCGCTGATATTTCCTCAAGGGATACACTCGACCTCGGGAACAATTTATCTTGCCGTCGCAGCTTTGTTAAACGTTCTTCTTCTCAGTTTGCCAATCATGTGGATATTAGGTCGCGTGAGCCGGACGTATGTCTCCGAAAAGGGAGAGGGTACCTCTTCGGATGAAGGCTAAGTTAGAACGAGAATCGAGGTCCCCCATGACGAATGAACGCATCACTCTCAGCCGCGCATGTGAAGTTATCGGTATCCCTAGCGGCATTCACGAAGTTCTGCAAGCTGGAACTCAGGTCAGAATCATGCAATCACTTGGTGGCAGCTATACCGTGTGGACTGACCATGGTGGAATGTACCGAGTCGATACACGCGACGCCGACGCGCTCGGCATGACTCCTCATGAGCCCGAAACGGGAACACAGCCTGAATCCCAGAGCGGGACTTTTAACGAGCAGATGGTTTGGGAGCAGTTGAAGACCGTTTACGACCCCGAGATCCCCGTGAACATCGTCGATCTCGGACTCGTTTACTCCTGCGCGATATCAGATGCCGAGGGTGGCAAGAAAATCGACATTAAGATGACGATGACTGCTCCCGGCTGCGGCATGGGCAACGTGATCAAGGCTGACGTCGAGCGCAAGCTGGCATCGGTCCCCGAGGTGAAGCAGGTTGAGGTTGAGGTAGTTTTCGATCCGCCGTGGCATCCAGGTCTGATGTCGGAAGCGGCGAAGCTTCAGCTTGGCTTCGATCTCGATTACGGAAGCGGCTATTCGCCAATGCCGATCATGCGGTGAGCGCCCTGTAAGATCCGAATTCGCTGCTGTTTCCCTGCTGCGATTCGCGCACTCACCATCGCAAGCCCCGTAATTCATGTTGGCAAAAACGTTTAGATAGCATATTCCCTAAATTCCGTGCCCCTTTCCCTGCCTATCAAACCAAATTTGCGGCTTTTGGGCAGAAGTCGCAGAATCCCGCACTTCGACCGCTGAAATTACTGCTGAATTCGCTGCGGTAGGGAATTGGCAGGAATCGCGACAGGCACAAATCAGCTGACGATTGCTCCCGCGGACGGCCCGGCAAAAGAAGCGCGGTGACCCCAAAAGCGTTTGAGGCGAAACTCGAAACCCGAAGCTCCAAACCCTTTCTTTGCTCTCCCAAACTATTGAAATCCCGAGACTTATTCTGCGCTCCCGGCCTTCATCCCGCCGTATAATCACGGCTTACCTTTTCCCCGCTCATGCGTCTATCGGGCAGTAAGTAAAAGATTTAGCCAATCGCGCAGGCCCGATTACACAGGAGTGGAAATGCCAAGTCTAGCCGCAGTGGCGGGCGGCCTGATCGCCCTCGGCTCCCCAACTTCCATGCCGACTGCTGGTCAGGCGCGGGGAGTGAAGGCCAGAGAGGACCATATTGCCCGGCCGGTCGCGCCGGCTGGGAGTCCAATGGTGAGCCAGGCACTCAACCGGGTCAACGATGCCGACTTGATTCGCGAGGCGCAGCGAGGTTCTCGCACTGCGTTTGAAGAACTCGTGCGTCAATACGATCAGGCGGTGCTGCGCCTGGCATTGCATCTCACCGGCTCTGAGGCTGAGGCGCAGGATATCTATCAGGAAGCCTTCCTCAAGGCTTATCGCCATCTCGGCAATTTCCGTTTCGAATGCTCCTTCTACACATGGATGTACCGGATCGTGACGAATCTCTGTCTCGACCATCTGCGCAAAAAGAAAACGCGGCGCGAGGATTCGCCGGTGATGGTCGACTCCAGCGGAGAGGAGCACAGCCTGCTCGACATGGTCGCCGACGATCGCTCCGGCGCGAATCCCGAGCGCGATCTGATGCGGCGCGAGCTGGGCGGCAAGATTAACAAAGCTTTAGAGCAACTGACGCCACGCGAGCGTATGGTCTTCGAGCTTAAGCATTACCAGGGACTCAAGCTGCGGACGATCGGCGAAATGCTGAACACGACAGAGGAGACAGCCAAAAACACGCTGTTCCGTGCCACGCAGAAGCTGCGCGGCACGCTCGCGTCAATGAGGTAAGGATTGGGTTTATAGAAAGCGATGGATACGACAATGACGAACCAAATTCATAATTCTGCGAGCGCGGTTTTGACGGCCGATCCCGAAATGGGAAACTTCGGCGCCAGCTCGCGTCGTGCCGTAGCGGAACACTCCGACTACGGCGAAGAAGACTGCGGATGTCGCGCCTATAGGCGTGGACACAGCTTCGAATTTGTACAGATTTTGAAGGTGTTGGCCGAAAGCCGATAGCCGACAGCCTGTTTTTACGAAAGTGTGGCAATTATGAACTGCGAATGGACACGGGCGAATGCGGCCCTTTACGT